>JAEOTN010000234.1 GCA_016839865.1 Promethearchaeota archaeon
CGATAGGTAGTAATACATCTCCTGAAACCAGAATTGGTAGATATCCAAAAATATATTGATGCAAGATCCAAAAGGAAAATAGATATATGAGAATTGCTTTTGCAATACCGATTGTGAGATTTGCTCTATAGGGATTTCTTTTTTGGATGATATACAGTAGAATGTAAAGCCCAATCAATATTGGAGGTAGGGCGAACAAATATATGACCTCATACAATATCACCGTCATTCCTACTGCTATAGCTGCAGATAACACAATGAAAATTCTAAATACAAATCGAAAGTTGTAAGAATACTGGGCGTAATTCTTAAAATAGCCTTTTAGGAAGAATTGGAATAGAAGTAATCCTAAGAAACTAGATAAAGACCAGATAAAAACTGAATTAATGAGAGAAAGTTGATGAACAGGGTATACACTCAAAGCCCAACGAGTAATCGATATATTTCCAATTGAAAATAATAATCTAAGGCATGTTCCCATTAGGAATATAATACCAATTGTGCGTGCAATAGCCGCAATGATTCCCACTGCACGAAATCGGATTGGTTCTTCATCCAAAAATCCTTTATACACCTCAAAATATGCTGCTTTACGCATATAGTAAAATACTATAAACGTGATACCGAGACTCATGAGGATTTGATCAATCAATAGAGCTGAATATCCGATTTGAGCGAAAATAAATGCTGTGACTAAGTATTGGACTAAGACGAATCCAATAAATAATAATACTAACTGATAGATGAAATTCATGATGACATTGAATTGTCTAACCATAGAGTAATAGTAAAACAATGCGAACCAGATGAGTATCGTGGAGAGAATTGGCAATACATAAGATAGGACTGGAATCCATGTGGGTAAATAACTAAATATCTCTGGTTGATACCGCTGCAGGTATAGGGCAATCATGATTAACGGATATGATAGATTATACGTACGGTAAAATCGTTTAAGAGTCGTTTCTTTACGAAAATAAGTAATATGAAATACTAGATGTACAAAAATCAAAAAGTACGGAACTACTCCCAGTAATTTAGTTTCAGCTGATTGGAGATATACATGAAACGTGTTCAGCGTGAGATTTACCAAATATGTAGTAGATGTCGTTATCATGAGTAATTTGGTTAATAACTCACTTCTTTCAGTCCACTTAATTACTTTAAATCCTGCATTTTTCAAGAAATAGTTCAATGGGGGCATAAGCATGGAATATATTTGCAAAAAGAGTAAAATTCTTCCGTACCATGTCAACTCTAAAATTAGTGACACAGATAATGCTACAATGAATTGGAAAATTATCCATACAAAACATCTAACTTGATTATTAAGCTCTTTCTTAATATATTTCAACCAACGGTGGTCTATTGACATCAAGAGCAGTACCAAGGCTGTATATGAGACAAATCCCTCTAATAATAGCATACGTGTAAAAAGTGCGTATCCTAAATCACCTAATAATAATGCTGATATGAACAATGGTATGGGTACAATAAAATACGTAATCAAACTAAGAATGTGACGAAATGTATATGTTCTAAGTAAGTTTAAGCGTTCTTTTAGTTGATTTTCTGCATTTTTTGTTGTAAATCCACGAGTCTTGAGATCATCTAATTCAGCTTCGCTGATCCCTTTTGTCTCCAATTCTTCAGGAGAATATACTGTGTATATTGGTTTTCTTTTTACAACGATAGTATTATATTTAAATATATATCCTACCGCTCCTAGCAGTGCTACTAGGATAAAACCCGTCGTTAGAGCGATTCTAAATATTGTATTGGAGAAAATAAATGCAAAAACCGTCCCAGACACCCCAGGGATACTAGAGATAAGATCCGTACCTGCAATAGAAAAAATGAAAATAGAGGAAAATATTCCCCATAAAATGAAAATAGTGACATAAAAGAATCCTGGTGAATCCCTTACTAGCCGTTTTTTTAATATATGAAATGTTGAGAATGCAAAGATAGCCGAACAGTTCAATGCTAGTAATAGTGCATTTGTAGAACCAATTATAGGAATAAGAGGTTGTTGGATTAATGGAAATATAACTATAGCGCTTGAAAATACATTATAGACGAAGTTAATATCAATTAATACAATTCTAACTGATTTCTTTATAAGATTCATAGAAGACAACAAATAAATTGTTGCATATGAGAGAATTCCAGGCAAGAGGAATAGTAATGTGAATTTTAATTGGACTATTGATACCACTTGCAATGCAAAGATCATTGTTACAATATTCACACTTAGCGAGAATGCCCATAATATATGCCCAATTATTTTTTCTATGGTCGGAAGTGCCGTATATAAGAGTTTTGGGTTTGTAGTATATTTTAAAATTGTAAACTCATCAAAATTTTCTTCAGAATTATCCTCAGTCTTAATTTTAATTCCAATTGCTTTTTTCAAGATCTCCTTGCGCTTTTCACTGAGATAATTTGGATCGTTAGTAATTCGATTTGTAACCAAAGCTTTTAGAACCCAAAGACGAGGTCCATACATCAGCCCATGAATAAAAATGGAGTCTAATAAGATCCAGCCTAATAGGAATATGCTTGTATAAAAAATATTAGAAATTGTATTGTTACTGATAACTGTTACTGAAAATATACTTAGTAAATAAGAGGGTAGTAATGAAATTGTTATATACATCGCTGCAAACAACAGATTGGTTAATCTCAAGAAAATTCTTCTACGTAAGATACCTGATTTAATAATGTAGAAGAATAAAACCATGCTATATACGATCACTACCAGTGAAGGGCAATAATGTGATAATATTCCTGTTAATTCTGTTCCTTGGTTGACTATGAAAGTATCCATGATAGGATCGAGAAAAATCGGTAAAGTGACAACTTGTAGTACCAATAACAAGATGTTGTAAACAATGCTGAATTTCCTCGAAAATATAAATCTCAGTTTCTTGAAAATAAAAAACATGGCCTGTGTTGATGCCATAGATATGAAAATGGCAATTGGAATAGCTAATCCGATGTTTTGGATACAAATTAGAAGAATTCCTGCATTTGCTTCAATCAACATTAAAGGATTGAGTATTACTAACCATTTGCGATACACATTTTCGTCCAAAAAATGATGCTGTAGTTTCATTTTAAGATGAATAACAATACTTATGGTGAAAAGGAATCCTAATATCAGATAGGAACCCAGGGATTGAAGGAACACAACTGTGGTCATACCCAATAACAAACCGGCTATATTTACACTAAAAGCGTTAATATTAAGATACCCACGTCTTGAGAATATCCCAAAACGATAATATACATAGAAAAGAATCCCATTAATTGGTAGAAATGCTAGTAGAGGGGCGATAATTTTGAAGAATAACCAATACGGTTCTAATATTCCTACTACCGTGGTTCCTAAGACCAAATAAACAATTCCTGTGATTGTTACTGCTAAGAGTAAATGAAGGATTAGGAAGACTATTTTTATGAACCGCGAAACTTTTCCCTTAAATCTCTTCAATACTACACGAAAAAGAGAGATAATTGTTGAAAGGGCAAAGGCAAAAGTGAAGAGAAATACTCGCAACCATATGATTAATGAAGGTTCGGCTAATAATGGCACTAAACGTGCTACTGCGATATCACCTACTGCATAAAATATTTCTAATAAGATCGCTGAGAAGAGAAATGCGTGAATTACTGCTACTCTGCCTTTATCCAAGATTTTCCATCTTGACAGTAGTGCTAAATCGATATAAAGCAAAATGGATGCAATTAATGATAAATAGATAGGGAGTATGGGTATTATCACTACGATAAAACCTATTAACAGAAATGAAGTTAACAATGAGGTTATTTTCGCTGCGATTTTTGTAATTATCCGAGATTGTTGGTCTAATATCACCCAGATGAAAATAATTAGCATATATAGGACTGAAATAATTTGAAAAAACAATTGAGACCAAGAATAGATAAAAAGAGCCATATTTATGCCCGTTACAATAAAAATGAGAATTGTGTTTATTGTCTTTAATTTTGATTGTGATGCAGTGAAATCGGAAGACTGAATATTGACAATCTGGTTGTAAGAGTATATTATCATACCTTTTAATGCAAGAATGAAAATTATCGGGGCTTGCAATATCATAATCCAATCATCTAGCGAAAAATAGGACCATAGAATCCATCCCATTACTATAATAGAACAAGTTAACTGCATCACGGTACTTATATTGAATAATAACCGTACTTTGAAATCTGTTTGATTAGTTTCCTGAGTTTTTTTAGATCGAATAACAGATGAAAATGTAAAGACTACAAGAAAAACTACTGAATTTAAAATTAGATATGGTAATGTAATAGTATTAGGGAAAATTAGAGTCCCTATACTCTGTATAATCATATTTATAGCGATTATAGGCTTATCAACCGTTTTAATAGTAGTTTTGAAAATTGCAGAAGTACTTACTTTGCGGGTATAGATGTAGTAAAAAATACTAATTAATGATATAGCGGGAGTTAAGATTCTTCCAAATAAATCTAGTTCACCAAAAAATGTTGGAAAATCAACATTAATCCATTCCAATACAATTTCAATGAGTTTTGTGTAGAGAAATACCAGTGTGGGAATTAGAGAGAATAGAATGATATGCTTATTTTTCGGTAAACTATCTCGTGTAAAAAACTTAATCTTTCGATATTTTTCAAAGGGAATTAGAAAAATAAAGAATAAAATGGGCAGAATGAGTAGAAATAAAGAATAACTTAACTCTTCAATCCAAGCAATCTGAGATAGGAATATCCGATTGACACTGAATGCAGTAATTCCTGCAATACCAAAGGGTAATATGAGGAAAAAAAGAATTCTCCACCAAAGTGTCCATAGAATTCCGGTGATTTTCTCAATTTTGTTGTTATTCGGACTATCCCCAGATTCATTCATCGTATATGTAATTTGAGTAACTCCGCATAATAAACTTAAAGGTATCATGCGTGGTTGAATCTTTCACATGTCGTATTACTAGAAAATGTTAATATTGAGGAACTCACTCACAATCATAATGAAACGTGTGTTACTATTCTTGGGCAGTGTCTTAGGATTAATATTCATTACTAGCATATGCCTGGAAATCTTTGGATTTTATGATTCTGGTTTTACTATCACTCTTTATAAACCGATGTGGATGATCTTACTCATCATTTTTGGTGTTTCGATTGGTGCACCATTTTTAGTATTTCTAATTATTTCATCAGTAAGAGTGATCAAAGGTTTATTCAACCCAAATTTCGTTCGTATTGCTGATAATTTGGAGAATGCTATCAACCGGAAGAAAAATATCAACTATAAACTGAATATACCTCAAAAACGAGATTTGTTAGCTGAAAAAATGCTCCGTATTTGGAGAAAAGCTGATATGCAGTACCCTCTTTCAGAATTGGATTTTGAAAGATTGAAAGGAGGCAAGTCGAGTGACTAGAGGTCTTATCATTGCTTTTTGGGATGAATCTAAAGGAATTCGAACAGTAACGCAACATCCTCAGGATGTTTTTATTTCTGAAGGAGCTTTAATCCGTCTATATTCTCGTCATGATAGTGTTGAAAATCAAATCCCGACGATTTTGGAGACAGTTATTGATGATGTTAAGTATATATCTTATCGATCTGGTCCAGAACAACGGTATTTCTTCATCCTAGTGGTTGATCCTGAAGAAAGTGCAGATTTGTATGAAGATGGTTACATTGAATCTCTTCAATTACTTATCCAAAGCTTGCATAATAACCAGTATATGGACAACATAGCTTTGTTTTACAGCAACATTGACCGATATTATATGTTAAATGAAGAACAAAAGTTATCGTGGCTCTTCCAAAATGATTTACGACGAATTATTATTGAGGTTCTTCGTAAAGCTGCAGTAATCGAAAAATCTCATTTAATTGCAAAAATTGAAGAATCCTACATTGACGTTTATTTCGATATTGAACCGATATTAATGAGTTTGGAAAAATCTGGCATAGTAAGAGTCGAGATAATAGATAATGTGCCTTATGTTTTCTTTTTGGAGGATGTAATTTTTGAACGTATTCCACCTGTAGATCAATATGAGACGATAGTTTCAAGAGGATTACCAGCAAAACTAAAACAAAGCTACCAAAAAGAAGTAACAAAATTCTTCTCGGGATATCTACCAACTGAAGAAGACGCCCTTCAAATTATTGAAAAAGTAATACTTGATACTCAAATTTATGAATCCTTAAAATTACTTAGAGTTGCAGTAATTACAAGAGATGATTTCGAAGATTTGGCAGCAAAAGGAGTGCGTGATATAGATTACATTCTAAAGACTTTGTGGGATACAAATATGATTTTTGTACTTCAATCAAATAAAGATGACACTGAATACTATTGCCTCAAGAGTGATTTTTATGTCAAACCATATTTTCCGACTTATTTATTGAATATAATTAAGATTGTGCATAATAACAAGATGGAATCTCCTAAAGCTTTGGTTCGTGAAATTCAATTGCTTAAATCGATGTATACTGAACTTCATAGCTCTTTAGTGAATCGAACTAAAAAGTCAAAGAAAGAAGTTGAAGATGATATCGCATTAAACTATTGATCTTAATAATCAGGTATTGCTTCATCATCCATTTCATTATCATTGTCTTCAGTATTATTTAGTGGTCGATAATGCCACTTTTCATTCTCATCGTGTTGGATTTCCTTTGAAAAGTGCTCTTTTTGTTTCTTCACATTATATCGAGTGAAAATCCAGCCTAGGATTAATCCTCCCAACGCACCAAATAAATGAGCCCAGGAATTTATGTTCGCTCCGATTCCTAGAACTACCATTAAAAGGGAAGTCCCTATTGCGTAAAAAATCATTTTTTTGTCATATGCAGTGAAAGATATATAATATGCTGCAAGTACCCCAAATATACAGCCCGATGCACCTAAGGAAATAGAAGTTAAACCTGGATTTACAGAAGTAGAGGGATTTAGTATTCCCTGTGGTAAAACAAACAAGGATACAATATTTCCAAGAAATCCAGAAACGAAATAAATTACTAGATACTGAAGGATAGAATACTTATTTTCAACCATTAATCCAAAAATGACCAGAAACACCATGTTTGATACTAAATGCCAGATATCCCCGTGAACCAACATAGACGTAAAGAGCTGGTAATATCCTCCGAATCGTAGAATATAATCGTTGTTTTGACCTAACATTTGTAGAGTAGTCTCTCCCAAATATATATTTACTACTAAAAAGAATCCAACATTCATCAGAACTAAAATAATCGTAATAATTTTTTTCTTTATCGACGCTAATGACACTGGGATCATAAGATAAATAGAAATGAGCAGTTAGAACTAATGAATTTTGTGATAATAATGGGAAAATAATAAAATTCAAACAAAGAACTCTAGGTAAGTTACACTTGCACATAAGGATAATCCCACTACCCATACGATAATTGCACTCCACCATTTTGCTTTTTGTCTTCTTTGGAAGAATATCCAAGCTCCACACATAGTATGTATAATTATAGTAGCCGAAAGGAAATAATCCCATAGATACGTGTGCCATCCACTTTTGAAGAAGTTAGTATACCAAATCGGCATCCAATTATAGTGGCTAAACCCTACCAGAATTATCCAAAATGAAAATCCAATTAGTAACCACTTAGTCAGCTGTTGAATTAGACGTACTACATGTTTTCCAGGTTTTTTCAGTAGACGCAGAGTCTTGATTTTTACAAACACAAATGTATAGATCAAGTGGAACAGGAACATTGCAATATATGTCCATTCAAAGACGCGATGTCGGAATTCCCATCTGCTGATATTTGTAATCCAATCTCTCGCAATAGCATATCCAGTTAAAATTGTTAAAATTGCAAAAAAAACAAGCCACCATGACACTGCTCGATGAAGCTTCACCCGTGTGACGATATTCATTTTCTTCATTAATTTCTCCTCCTATTAAGTAGAACAATTGTCATAGTGATGGCAATAAAACCAACAGCAAATCCAAGACCTATTGCGATTTCTAGGACTGTTTGTCTTTCAGAAGCTCCTAAACCTCGTTTTTTGACGATAACAGTTGCCGTATCTGTGAGGACTTCCCCTAAGCCATCCGTAATATTGAGAGTATATTCATATGAACCAACATTGTGACCATCAACATCGACTGTTATGGGAACTAAATGTGTCCAAGTTCCATTTTTAATAATTGTATTATTATAAGTGATATTATATGTTGGATTAGACACTTGTAGGTCTGATGCTATCCAAGATAATACATTCCCAGTCGTTCCAAGTCTATATTCCAGTATCTGAGGAGTACTCACAAGTGTGAGAACTTTACTAGGTGGAGATCCACGTATATATAGGATGTCGTCGTCTATGCCATCGTAATTATCATCATTATCTTGAAACACGATGTGTACAATATTTTCTGTATCTACATCTATTTCTGGTCTCCATGAACCCGTGCCAGCTTTCAAAGATTCGGATGGCAACCATTCTCCATGAAGAGATTTAGATTTATATATCACATCTTTATTAGTACTCCCTGCAGTAGTTCCATTAAACCATACTAAGTGAACAGTATCATTATTATCTATATCAATACTTGGGACAAAATCATCCCAAGGGCTCTCAGGAGTGGTCACTTCGACAGGTAGCCATAAATTCTGGCTTTTATCCCATTTCTTATAAAAAATGTCGGTATCAGAACCACTGTTATTGTAAGGTGTTCCATCCATCCACACCACATGTAAATTCCCAAAACTATCAAACGTGATTTTAGAACGTTCAGAATAAAGTGTACTTTCTTGTGATACAACAACGGTAGTATCCCACAATTGAGTAGTATGGTTTTTCAATCGGTAAAATACATCTTGGTCAGTTCCTGAGGAATTGTAATTGTAGCCATCATCCCATGTAATATGGACACCTAATAAAGAATCAACAGCTATATCAGGAAATCGAGAAACATCGGAACTCACTGACGATACTAATTCTACCGAAGACCAAACTCCAGAAGAGCTACGATTTTTGTAAAAGACATCCACATCAGAACCATCACTCAGCATGGTTGCTTGGTCTTGCCAAGTAACATGTGCAATACCTGATAATCCTGCAACAGTTGGCCAGATACCATCTAAATTACTTTCAGTTGACACGGTTTCAATCGGAAGCCAAGTTGTTGTTGAACGATTCCATAATCGGAATGTAATATCAGCATCCCCCTGTCCGTCTGAATTTTCTCGATCAAACCATACAACATACAGGTTTCCAAGTTCATCTATGGATGAGTGTGGTCCTCTAGAATCGTCACTATCCTGACTAACTTTATAGATACTCGTCCAAACTCTGGTTGAATCATTCCACATCCTATGATATATCTCTCTTGGACCACTGACTACCGACCTTTGCTCCCAAATAATATGAATATTATTTTCTGAATCTACATTCACAGTAGGTCTCCACGATTCAGTTGTACTTGCTGTTGATATGACATGTGGGGACGACCAAATTACTGAAGACGATTTTGGGGGTGTTGCTAATGTGGAAGTTAAGATAAGAGGAAAAATGACTAAAAATAATGCAATAATAAGCATATTTATTGATAATCGACGCGTTTTCATGTTCTCACATTAGTTCTCTTTTTTTCTACACATCCACATTCGTCTAAAAATTTATCTCCTATAAATAAATCTTCAATTTTGTCGTGGAAAATAGATAAACAACTATCGAATAGAAATAAAAATTATAATTTGGATTTTCGTAGTTTTTTGGCAGAGAAAACTAATGCAATACAAATCCCAAAAAATCCTGCTGAAAGGATTACTCCAGTTGAAAATCCATCAATAGCTGGTGAATCAGTTAGTACGCCTATTAACACAAGAGATGTATCTGTTGGAACAGTTATCGTTATATCTCCATTTCCATCAACTCGATATATATTCCCTGTGAAATGATCTCGAACTTTATTTCCTCGATTTCCTAGAGGTAGATTTCCCAAATTAATGGTGGTCTCGTAATCATAACTATATTTATTTATCGCTACTATAACAACGTCATCATTGGGATTATCCGTGAAACGGGCGTAGGTCAGTATATTTTCATTTGAGGAATCAAGAATTTCAAATCCCCCCAACCTTAATGCATTAAGTTCCTTACGCAATCCGATCAAGTCTTTATAGAATTGATGGATATTCTGGTTTTGAGAATCAGAATCCCAAACAAAGGATCTACGGTTGTTAGGATCATTCCCACCATGCATACCAATTTCATCTCCATAATATACCATCGGAACACCAGGTAGGGTCATTTGCATTACAACTGCATTTTTCATTTCTTTTTCCAATCCAAAAACTTCTGTAAATATTCGACTTGTATCGTGTGTTCCTAATACGGACCACATTGAGTTTCGTGCTTCAGAAGGATAGAGTTCCTGCATCATCAAGAGAAAATTCGCATAGCTTACCGGACTCATTGTTTCGTGAACAAATAATCGAGTTTTCCACATCCATTCTTGATTCTGCATCCCATCTAACATGTTTCCTTGATGAAAACGTGGACCTAATAATGAATTCCAAACTTCTCCAATGATGACACTGTCTGTATTATCACTTTTAACCTTATCACGAATGATTTCATTTACATAACGAGATCCATTTCCATCTTGATAATCTTGATTTACATCTAATCGAAAACCATCCACACCAAGATCCGACCAAAAGGTGAACACGGAATTCATTCCAGTAATTAATTCCTGTTCAATTTCTGAGGTTTGGTCATATTGCAATACGGGAATATGGTCATATTGACCATCAAATTTGTCGTAATTATGGTTAAACGTAGAGAAATGAAACCAATCATAATAATCTGAACTAGAATTCTCATAAGCTCCATCAGAAGTTGGATAATAATCTGGAACTGCGAAACCTGTAGGTGAATCTTCTACCTCCAAATTTTCGAATCGTTGGAAATATTCACTTTGAGCAGAAACATGGTTTAGTACCATATCCGCAACGATTTTTATGCCTGCATCTTCTAGAGCAAGTGCAACATTTTCAAAAAGAGTTAGGCCTTCTGATACATTGTTTATTACACGACCCCCAGTTCTATCCTCTAAGACACCAAAATTCGGATCTACCGCATAATAATTATCTATTGAATATCCATGATTATCTGGCCCTTCCATAAATGGATTAAACCAAATCATTTCTACATTCATCTCATTTTTCAGATAATCAATTTTATCCCAAACTCCTTGTAAATCTCCCCCATAAAAATCATACAAACCCGGAGAGGTATCACTCCAAGATTTTTGAGTTGCATAAATACGCTGTTCATTACTCTCTTTAGCTCCATTACCAGATTTATCCCATTCATACCATAATATATCACCAGAGCTTCCATCTCCGAGTGCATCATTTGAAGTATCTCCATTAAAAAATCGATCTATGAAAATTTGATAAGCGACAGTCAAATTCCGGTGCCAAAAAGGAGTATGAAAATCAGATGCGTAGATGATTAGTGGGAATGGATTGTTAAGTGTTGAGCTTGTTGTACCCAAACCTCCCACATTGTCGGTATACACATCATCTATGAAGTAAGTTGTAGTAGAACCATCCATTACTTCAAAAAGATAAGTACATTCGTTAGGTCCATATTGAATTGGAAAATTTCCTTGCCAATAATCAAATCCATCTTTAGTTTCATAGATTTGCATAGAGATGTTAACATTGAATTCAGGAGATTTTCCAGTTGTAATGATTTTTACTTCAGTAGCATCGTTTTGTGCTGTCCTCAACCGCAATGTTACGTTAGTCCCTACAGGAACAGCCCCTGTCTTGTTATATCCTGTAATAGTACCAAAACCTGGGAATCTATAATATCCATCACGAGTATTATGGTATATGGCATTGATATTAAGACTGTTATCAGATTGAGGTTGAGGAGATGGGATCTCCTGAGACTCAATGGGAATAAATTGAATCAAGGATACACTCACTACAAGAATAATCAGAAGGGATTTTCGAAATTTCATACATATGGAATGGATCATTCTGATTTAAAAATTTGAATTTTAAAAAGTAAATACATCAAGAAAATGTGGATGAAAAAACAAAAGGAAAAGAGTGTTTCTATTACTTCAATTTCTTTGAAATTGGAATCGGATGGATATCTAAATGGAATCGAAATAATTCCAAAGACCATTACAAACGAGCATGTAGCAGTTATTCTCCATGGATATAGGTCGAATTCCAAACGTATGATTTATCTCGCAAAGATTTTCGTTGAATATAAAATTCCAACGATTCTGATGGATTTACGTGGACATGGTAAATCAGATGGTGACAACACGGATATAGAGAAAATGCAGAACGATCTTGGAGTGATAACAAAACACATTCACTCCCAAGATTATTATAAAAAATCAATTATTCTAGTTGGTGTCTCCTTAGGAGGTTTAATTGCGTTAACGGCAGGAATGAATAATCCTGAAATAACTCATATAATTGGACTAGCAGTAATTTCTAGTCCATCGGATTTTGTAGAGGGACTAAGTCGATTACGAACTTGGACATGGAAACTGAGAATCAGATTAGGGGGATTAAATCTTTTTGAAAAGCAAGAAAATCCAAAATTTGCTCCTGCAAGTCATGTCCGACAATCCGATCTGAAGAAAATATTCCTACTTCACTGTAAAAATGATCATCTTGTCGACGTTCGTAATTTTTGGAAAAATATAGAAGCTTTCAACATAAAAAAGGATAATTTTCATCTATTCAAAACGGGAGGGCACAATTTCCTATTTCAAAAAAGAAAAGTGAAGAAAATAATACAAAACTGGATTACACAAGAATTATCATAAAGCAGAATACAAAATATTGTGCTGTTTCATATCATATTGAAAAACTAGACGATTTCTCCTAAAAATCTCGATTACGTAGGATTCATCCTTCAAAGTTATGACAATATAACTAAACCCATTTACATCCTTGTTTTTTTTAGTGGTCTTTCCTTCGTTTACTTTCTTTGGGATTTTCCTGCAGAATTTATCAACTGAAACGACTAACATATCCCCAAAAAATTTGTAATTGCAGTAGTGATTATGCCCGAAAAATGCAACTCGTGGCTTTCGTTTATCTATGATCAACCGTAATAGTTTACTCCCTGTATTCCTTATTTGTTTATGAGTGACTGCGTCTCGTGTACGGTCTAGTAAACCATATGGTGGTACGTGCGAAAAAATGAAATCTACTGGATTTTCTGAGTTTAAAACGGGTTCAATTGGGGATTCTTTTTCACAAGTTGCATCAAACATTGGATAGTAAGTATTGTTATTACGCTTTCGTGGAATATTTTGACGTATAAGTTTCTCAATGCCTATCTCTCTAATCTTTTCCCCGTCTTCATCGAAATAATGTAGTGGAATTGTGTTGAATCGGTCTAATCGAAATTCGGTAAGGTTTGGTAAAACTGATAACATACCTCCATACCAGGTTTCAGGTATATTTATATCCTCATTGCCTTTTACACTGAAAATGGGAAATGGTAGGTTCTTAAAAACCGATAGATCTTTCCAAAAAGTGTAAGTCTTTTTGTTGTTAATGACATTTCTTCCTTTGAAGAAGTCACCTAACTGAATGCAGTAACTTATTGTATCTTTATATTTCTTCTGCATTAATTTTAAGAAGTCAGAGAACTCATTTATCAGACCATGAACGTCACTAACAATCAGAAATCTTGAATACTTATCTCCATTTGTGTCGTACATAGTTTGAAATCTACACCCCTCGCTTTATTTTAAAAAGGAACACAATAACCTAATAAAATATCGTTTGCTTTTGTTTGGTTTTGCATGTTTTTGTGTTAATATTCTTTATTCGTGTGAAAATTTTAATTTTTAGCTTTTTTTTTAAAAAAACGTTATCGGGATTAATCGAGATTGCTCTAGAAATTATCTTTCTAGCTAAAAAAGAACCCACCAATAATCAAGAAACATCCTTAAATGGATTTATGCTCGTTGGTCCGATATTATCTATTATTCTGGTCTTGCTAGTATTGGTAACATAATTGACCATAGTATAGATATAAAATACTAACCAATGATAATGGAAGGGAGGTTGAAAACATATCAGAAATTTCTAAACAATATAAAACCATCCTAATTATCACTATCATCATTAGTTTGGTTTATGGGATATTGTATGCCTTGTTTTGGTGGGGGTGGCTACCGACTTTAGGGTATGAGACCTTTTACCCAACAGGTTTAACCCCACAAGGTAGCGCAAGATGGGCTGGAATAATATACCTTAGTGGAATCTTGGGTATAGGAATACTCCTAAAAAAGACTCCATGGGAAAAAGCGGAAATCTTTTTGCAATTTCTTTTGGGTATGCTGCTGATCCAGTTGATATATTTAGCTTACGAATTGATTTTCATCTTTATACCTTTAGGATCTTCTTCTTCATTCGGTCTGATAGATTCAATCATTGGTAACTTAATCACAATGGTTCTTCTAATCTTGAATATCATCTTCTACTTGAGGGAGGGAAAAAAGCACAAATAATCAAGAATACGATCAAGAATTATTCCATTTTTTCTTGCTGGATTTCAATCATATTCATAATATTCACAAATATACATGTAAGAGAAAAGTATGAAAACAAACATTAGGAAGAATTTATTTCGAATATATTCTATTTTTCTTGTGTAAAATGAACAAAATGAGGAGTATTATATCAAAGATCTCTGTTTTTTTCGTTGGAATCGCAATTTTATCCATGGCATTTTCGAATGTTAATACAACCAATATTGATTCTGATTCATCCAATCACATAATCCCATATGCACAAGCTGATCCTTCCACTCGAGACTGGGGAATTGGATGGGGTGAAGGAAGCTGGGACATTGCTGAGGATATATGGGTCAATTCCGATTTTCTGTATACTTGTGGAACAACTTCTGCAAATACAACCAATCCGAAATTAGTGTTAACAAAACATGATAATGGAGGA
>JAEOTN010000235.1 GCA_016839865.1 Promethearchaeota archaeon
AACGAAACCAAACGAAGTTGCCCATGTATTAAAAGAAATACAAGAGCAATTCTCCCAAAAATTAATTGTTAGTGTGTTTATGGGAGGATCTTCCATGCAAGAACCGATGAAAAATTTACAAGATTCAACGATTCCATGTTATGAGTTTCCAGAACAAGCAATTCAAGCTATGAAATTTATGTGTGAATATGTGGAAATCCAGAAAAAACCGAATATAAATACAAAGAAAATTGCCCGCTATCGTATTTCAACAGAAAGAATTTCTGAAATTTTCCAAGAAGCGCAAAAAGATGGCAGAAATGTGCTATTAGCGTCAGAAACTAGTGAAATATTTCGTCTATATGGCATAAAAAATCCCAAAACCTATATTGCCAAAAGTGCGAGTGAAGCAGAAGAATTATCAAGCAAAATTGGATTCCCATTGGTTATGAAGGTTGTATCTCCTGATATTATTCATAAAACTGATTGCGGGGGAGTCGTACTAAATATTCGTAGTGAACAACAAGCCAAGGACGCTTTTCTTAGAATTATTGCGAGTGTTCAGAAATATGGACCGATTAATGCAAAGATATACGGAATTGAACTGCAAGAGATGGTGCAAACTGATAATTACAAAAAATCAACTCAAATGATTCTAGGAATGACGAGAGATCCTCAATGGGGACCGCTATTAATGGTCGGAACAGGGGGCATATATACAAATTTTTTGAAAGATGTATCATTTGAACTAGCATATAAATTTGATAAGGACGATGCATTCCGCCAATTGAGTGAAACGAAAATCTTTTCAATCTTAAAAGGTGTAAGAGGAGAACCTCCCTCCGATATTGAAGCCATATTAAATACATTAATCCGAATATCCCAACTGGTTCATGATTTCCCTGAAATTGTCGAATTAGATATTAATCCTTTATTGGTATTTGAAGAAAATCCCGAACACGACGCGTATAGTGCCGTGGATATTAAAATTACAATACAACAGAAAAAATAATTATACAAAATTGGTATGAAAATGTCGAAATCAATCTATATTATGTCAACAGCACCAAGTTCTGGTAAAACTGCTGTGAGTATTGGATTATTCCTTGCGTTTAAAGAAGATGGAATGGATTCTGGGTATTTTAAACCCGTAGGAGATCCTTTCTCTGATGTTAAAGTTACTAAAGCAGATAAAGATGTAAATGTGATACATCGAATGCTGGAACGGAAATATTCTCGTGAAGAGATCTGCCCAATATTCATTTCCCCGACCGCATTTCTGGATGAGATTCCTTTTGATAAAGTTACCGGTGTGAAGGAACTAATTAAAAACGCTTTTGATGAGATCAACGAGAAAACAGAGATTTTATTGATCGAAGGAAATCACGATTACACACAATTCCATTCCCTAGAATTGGATGATATACACTTAGCAAAGATGTTGGAATCACAAGTCATTTTGGTTTCAATGTGCAAAGACGATGCCGATCTTGATAAAATCATCATGGCATTAGAAGAAATTAACCGAAATGAATTGAATCTAAAAGGTATTGTCCTTACAAATATGACGGAGCTCCAACTAACAAAAGTAAAGGAGAGATACGAAAAGATCTTCCAAGAGAGAAATGTTCCTTTATTAGGGGTAATCCCTCAATCTAAACTTTTATCTTCTCCAACAGTGGGAGAGGTTTTGGAAGCTTCAGGTGGGAAACTTCTCACTGAAGACATTAAAGTGGTTAAGGACAACCGAATTGAACGATTTATCATTGGTGCAATGCAATGTAATGATGCGATAACGTATATGCGAAAATCTCAGAATTTAGGAGTGATAACAGGAGGAGATCGATCGGACTTAATTTTGACTGCTATCGAATTAGGAGTATCTCTAATTGTTCTTACCGGGAACTTGCACCCTGAAGTTCAAGCATTAGCCAAAGCCCAAGAAGCAGGAATCCCCATCATATTAGTCTCTACCGACACATACACCACTGCAATGAACATTCAAAATGTGCGCATACAGATCCAACAAGGTGAGACTGATTTATGCAAGAAACAAGTTCTTGATTTTATGGATTGGAAAGCTCTCTATTCCTAATTTTAGTCTCTTCTATTTTTTTCTCTTTGATATATTGTTAATAGGTTGAACTACCACTATTGGTTATGTGGATTCTTGGTTCATTGACAGCAGCGTTTCTAGAACGTCTAACATAATCTTCCCAAGCGTGACTTCCCGTAGCTCCTACGGTAGAGGATATACTAATTCCCATTTTTTCAATATGTTTTATTCCTTCATTGTAAAGGTTTCGTGATGCATTTACATCGCGATTATGAGAGTATTTACATTTTTGACATGTCCAAACTCTATCTGATATTTCGAGTGAATCATTTATGTAACCACAATTAGAACATTTCTTTGAAGAAGGAAACCACCTATTTATTAAAATAAGATACTTTCCTTGTTGTTCGAGTTTATATCGTAAATAAATGAGAAATTGATGCCATGAAAAATCTAAAGTCACGCTTTTTGCATGACTTTTACTAAATTTTTTCATCCCATTAATACTTAAATCTTCCAAAATGACCACATCGAACTTTTTGGATAATATTTTGCTAATTTTGTGAGTCCAATCATTTTTACGGTTATTAATTTGCTCATATTTCCTTGCTAATCGAATCCTTGCTTTATTATGATTCTTTGAACTCTTTTTCTTTCGGGATAAACTCCGATGTAATTTTTTAATCTTAATTTCTTCATTCCGATAAAAACGAGGATTTTGCAGTTTATTTACGGTTGATACTAAAAAATTGGGAAAGGACATATCGAATGCTTGAATTTTGTTCTCAGAAATCATTGTTTTTGGAATTACTGAAATTTCTTTTTTTACGAGAATTGAAATATAGAATTTACAGCTCTTGGTTTTCGAGATGGTGACTTTTTTGATTTTTTCCTCAAAAATTCGATTATCTTGGAATTTAATCCAAGTCTTGATCTTTGGCAATTTTATTCTTTTTTTGCTGAATGTTACCTTAATATTATTGTTTATGTTGAAAGTGGTATAGGATTGCTTGTGTTTTCTTGATTTGAATTTAGGAAATCCTACTTTTCGATTTTTTTTCAAACCACTAAAGAAATTTTTGAATGAAACTAATAGATTTCGTGTAGAAGATTGTAAAGCTTTACTATCAATTTCTGACAAAAATTTGAATTTAGCCTTATATTGTTTCTCGGTCTGAAATTTGTGTGAAAAAAATTTCTTTTTATCATGTTTCAATTCATTAAATACTCTAATATGTTCATCTAACATTTGGTTCCATAGAAACCTACAACATCCAAAAGTTTTCTCCAAAATCACTCGTTGTTCTTGATTTGGATATATTCTGAATTTGTAAGCTCTGAAGAATTTCAAATTTAGCAGAACACCTCTTGATAAATTGCGATTTCCCCTATAGGAATATATTTAGATATTTGATAACAATCTTAAATCTTTAAATGGTGTGACTTTTTATCAAATCTTTAATAAAAGAAATGGTTTTGACTGATTTGGAGATAATTTTAACTAGATAACTAACGTTTCATTGAGTTTTTAGAGTGTTTATAATCGAAAGTTTCAGATTATTCCATTTTCTTAAATTAAAAAGATCTAGCATATAATAGGGTAAATTTTTTCTAGATAGTAAACTATATGTGACATATAAGTAAATCTGTGTGAACAAGTTGAACGAACATAAAGAGAATGAAAAAGAAATTAAAGAAGATGATGCTATTAAGGAAGCTTTATCGGGTCTTGGATGGGAGGAAGAGGTAGATTCTGATAAATCAATTGAACAGCTAGCTGATCAATCCCAGATTATTGAAAAATTGAATAAGAAAATTTTAGAACTTCAAAAAAAAAATCAAGAATTAGCGGCTTTAGTACAAGAAGATAGCCAAATCCAGGAGATAAACCAAATTCAGAACGATTATAACACAAAGATTTCGCAATTACAAGGAAGACTCGACACAATAAAGGGTGAAAAAGATGAATTTATGTTCAAATTGGGAGATACCATCAAAGAAAAAGAGGAGATAGTGAGATCTTATGAGTTACAAATCGAGCAACTTAATGCACAGAATCAAGCATTGCTTAATAGATCTGCTTTAAATCAGTCTTTTGATGATGAAATTGCAGTGATATCGGCAGAAAAACAAGAAATAATTAGGGAAAATACCCATTTACGAGAAGAAAACACAATTAGCCGCTCAAAAATCAGGGAATTAGAAACTCTCAATAAAACACAGCATGACGAACTATTGCAATATAAAACTGATTCTGAAGATAAAATGACTAAATTCAAGGGATTAGTTCAGGAGCTTGAAGGATACAAAAATGAATTTGTATCACTAAAAAATACAATTATGGAATTAGAACGGAAGAATC
>JAEOTN010000010.1 GCA_016839865.1 Promethearchaeota archaeon
AATATCATAACCATTGGTATCTCCCGTATCAAATGATCTGACTACCTCAATCTGAACGTAATCATCTACTACAATACTTTCAATTTTAAGATCATTTTGTGCATCATTTTCGGGTATTACATACCCCTCAAACTTAATATCCCTTCCTACAACTTGATAAGTATTTTCGTCAATGTACATTGTCCAACCATCATTGAGATTAATCATACACTCATCAGGATCAGGTTCGAATTCAATTGAAATCCAAACACTGTCTTTTGTGGCCACCATTAATGCAAAAAGATGCGTTCCATTATTAGCAAACTTAACAAATCCCCCATTTCCGAATTCTGAGACATCTTGATATTGTGTTACATTTATCCAGAAATCAGAAATTTGACCATCATTTAGATTTAATGTATTGTTTGTTTGGGGAGATACAAAGCCAGAAGATGATTGATTCATCACATTAGTTTTTGCATTCGCGAATGAACCAATAACACCTGTGGTAATAAAAACCATAATTATTAGAATAAGAATTTTAAATCGTTGATTTTTCATTTTTTGCTACCTCTTCTCATTATTTCGATTTTAGATCTGAATCGAACTTTAACTTCTTTTGGTAGTCAATTCAATTATTGCGTCTTATTCGTTCAATGTTTTGGTTGATTCGTTCTGCGCTTGATAGACCATGGCTAATGTTTGTTGTATTCACTCTGAACCCTCCCTGTTTCTTTAAGTCTTATTAGGAGAGAGTAGCGATTTGTTCCTGTGAAAGACGCAAACAACTTTTTGAATCTATATAAAGCATAAATTGTTGGAATTAAAATACTTATCCAATTATTTTAATAATAAAGTTACAAAAATTACAAAAAAAATACGAGAATCACAGCTCTAAATGGCTTGAAAGGGAATCTATCACCTTGAAAACAGGTAATTATTCAAAAAAAAATGTAACTTAGACAAAATTACAAGTTAACAGTTATATGAGGTGTATAGGATTAAAAGATGACTTGATTGTGGCCTGTATCAAACCTTTACACATTATTGAACGAAATTGCTGCTTATTTTTTGAGTGATGCTTTTTGAATTCGATATAGACAGCACTCATCCCCCTCTCGAATGCATTTCTCTTTAACAGCAGGAAGACCCACTAATTCACTGACAATTGCTTCATCGACTTTGCATGCTAAAGGATTCATTCTGGCTACACCAAAAATGAGGCAATTATAGTTTTTTAGAGCAAAAGAAACTTCATCTTCCAAGAGTTCAGGGTATTTCCCATATATTTCGTAAACTTTAACTATCGCATTTAATCTATCTCGAATTGATTCAAAGGATCCTCCTTCTTCAATTTGTTCATGTACAGAAGGAAGAACCTCTCTGGCAATTGATTTACCAACAGCTTGAAGGAGTTCAACTGTGAATTCACTACCCATTTTATCTTGTAATTCTTCTAATAATTTCACTGAAAAATCTAGATATTGCTTTGGAAATTCCTCAATTGCATCAGGATGTAACGAATAAAGGATTGCAGGTCGACCTGTTTTACTTTTCTTTTGTGTTCGTAGAATAAATCCTTCTTTTTCAAGAATGATCAAATATTGTCTAGTTGCGTTAATACTGATCCCTAAATGATCAGCTATTTCTTTTACAGTTGAAGAGGCTTCGGTAGTAGACCCACTTCGTAACAAGAATTGGAGTATTTTATCTTTAGAGGACACAGCACTTTCTAATTCCAATTTTAACATGACCTTCGTTTGAAATCCTAAAAATCACAAGTATATTGAGAGAGAAGCGAGGAATAAATATAACTCGAAATTAATGAATTATGAGGTTAAGAGATTTTGTAGTTTTTAAGTTTTTAAATTATTTCCATAGATATAATATCATATATGTAGCAATGATAGTCCGATAATCCCTAATACTTTCGTTTCTTGACAAAAATCTTCATCTGAATTTTTCTTCATTATTTGAGAGGAATACAGTAGTATTAATTAATGCTCGATGAAATCTATTTGACAATACATTGTCTACAACGTAGATCTTGAGATATGCTATTTTTATTTAAAAAGCTTTGTTCCAATAAATTGAAACCAGATTTAATAACCGAATCGTACACTTTTAATTGTTTAATAAATTTAATTCGTCACATTCCTTGATTAAAGGGATATCTCCAAGTGAAATCAGAAAATTCTGAGGAACAAAAAGATAAGAAATCAACCTAAAATCGATTGATTTAAACGTTATTAGGAATTTAACGATAAGGATTTCTCTTATCAAATCAATAAGAGATTACCAAAACCAGGTAATTTTGTTACAGAAATCGCTAAGAAATACGGCATAAGATTGTTCATTGATCGTCCAAGTCACGAATTATCCACAGG
>JAEOTN010000236.1 GCA_016839865.1 Promethearchaeota archaeon
TAAGAGTTGTTACAAATCCCTCCTGTAGATTTCGCAAAATTGAGTTCATTACAGAATAGACTTTGGATTCATTCGCAAGCAACAACTCATTCATAGTTGCTGTACTTGCTTTGAATTTGTCTAACACTAACCTCGCACCTTGAGAAGTGGAAGCAAGATCTTTCATGGGTGTACGGAGTGAATTTTCCAATAGAAGTTCGTCAATATGAATGGATTTCTGGGATTGATAATTTTCAATCACCTTCTGAACATTTTGGAAAACATTTATGGTATTAGGAGGATTGATGACAACCGGAATGGATTTTACAGTCTCAAATACCTTATTTTTCAAATCAAAGGAACGATACGCTTTAATTAATACAGGGAAATTCTCATCACCATGCATTCCAACTATTAATGTAATAGCTTTCGCGTTTTCCATGTTTTGGAATAAATTATGAGTTTGAAGATTGTTTGGAGTAAAATCTACATTCTCACCCAGCCGTGAGGAATACCACCCCAAAGGTTTTACATTTCGTGGTAGTCCTTGTGAAATTGCCTTTTGGTAATTATCTGCAAATTCCATTTTTAACTGATTGCCATGGAAACAGGGGATGATATCATTAATCACTACATCTTCCTCTTTAATTTCCCCCACAAGGATTCCACCAACGCAAAATGGAGTAAGACTGGAGGGACTAACATGATATAATACATGTTCAATGAGTGAGATACAGACGGAGGGTGTAAATATCACAGAACCTTTTGTAGGATCTAATATAATGGGTTGCTCTTGACTCATTATTTTTTCCTCCACTTTTTCAGATTCTTAGATATAGAAGTAATTCGCTTGTTAACTGATTCAATTTCTTTTTCAATACCAAATAATCTTTCACTAACTCCACTCAATTCATTATTTAAACTTGTACCCGTCTCTGCTATAACTTTTATACCCTCAGATTTAACTTGAACTATTTTTTGTTTGAAGAGATTGAATATATCATCTGTGTCTTGTTTTTGAATGGCAACCTCACTTGCCGCAACTCGTGAAGTATCACCTATCTTCATATATTTATCAACAATTATGTTAATTCTTTGTCCAATTTCATTCAATGTCTTTTTAACTTCACGATCAAATGCTTTACTGAGATCATCTTCAATATTTCCAAAGATTGCTTTTAATTTTACTAATAATGAACCTTTGTGTTCATCATCAAATTCAAGCATATTTCGTAGTTGGTTATCCAGTGTATGTAAAAATTGTTGTGTACTATTTGTGTACCAATTTTGGATCTGTCCTACTGCTTGGTTTAACGTTACAAATAAGGATTGGAGTTTTACGAGAAGAAAACGGTATACACTCGCCACATTTTGAGAATAATCATTCAAATCGGTTGTTAATTTATGGACAAAAAGTGCCATACTAGATTCAAACTCTTCCTGAGATAATGAGCGGAAAATTTCGAATAATTCACCCATCTGAACTTGAAATTTTTCAGATAAACGTAATTCAATTTCCGGGAACTTTATTTCTTTGAAAATATTCGGGATTTCATTTATTTCAAATATCGTTGGAAGATTACTCTGCATATTGGTAATAACATCTGCAAATTGGGTGTAAAATGAGGGATCATTAGGAATTTCTATTGTGAAGGGAACTTTGTGATACCCAGATGCAGGACCTTGTGCTGGATTATCCAATCTAAACATCTCAAAACCCATGTCTCCTTTCTTGAAAAGGCGCTGGTGATCCCATACTATCCCAATTGCGCTTGGATTAAGATTTTGAAAACCCAATTGATTTATGATATCAGTGGAACTGAAGAAGCAAGTTAATCCGGGATGTGAGTGGAACCATCCTACCGTAAATAGACCACGCTCCAAGAAAGGTTGTTCATATTCAGTGAATGCAACGTAATCCTGTGGCTGAAAAGCTACCTCGATGCTTCCTCCATGTGAGACAGGTACTGCTTGTTCGATAATTACTTGTTGTATCCCCTTCTCATCTGCTTTACCTGTTACACGTCCGATCAACATACCCATGCACTCCCTCCAGTTATTCTTGGGAATTGCATTCGAACCAAACCTCAGAACGTGTTTCATCATGTCAAAATATGCTGTCCATTTGATAATGACATCTTGCCCTTGCACTTGTTTAGAAGAATCTCTTGGCATTTCCGCACCAGTTTTTGAGTGATTTACAGCTATAAACTTAATGAAATTTCGTTAGTAATAATCTTATTTCTTTCATTATTTCGTTAATACGTTTGGTGAGGTAAATTTATTAGTTTGTTAGAAGTATGGTGATTGGGTATGCATCATGGCATTAGAAGATTGGACTACCATCATTAGTATAGGAATTAGTGTTGCAGGTATAATTGTTTCAATTTTGATACAAAATAAAATCCGTAAAGAGGATAAGAAGGATTTTGAAAACCAGATAAATTTGGAAAAGCAAAAATTAGAGAGATATGAGGAGCAATTACAACTGAAGAAGACTCCTACTCCAGTGTTAAGTATCGAGCGGGTCGATATTCATAAATATAAAGGACAGAGATATTTACAAACAACTTTAGAGATAAATAATACGGGAAAAGATGCTTTGGATTTGAAAAACGCTGTTCTTGTCATTGATCGTCCAACACTTAAGCCTTCTGGGGCAATCAGGTACGCTAAAATGAACAATCCAATGTTAGTTAGATATATCTTGGGATTAAAACAAGATGTTCCTCCATTAGTGATGGAGAAACTCAATACAGGTGATTTTTCTGTTTTAGAGCAACACAAAAACAAAGACTGGATAACAAAGGATTTCTTAGAATTAACCCGATTTCATTCATTGGACGTCCTTGATGACTATTTAGAAGAAAATGGGCATCGAATTTCCAATAATGAGTACCTTAAATCAGAAAATATCAAACATCTGAAAGAATCCGGTTTCTACCGTGTCACTTTGCTCATTGAACCCACACACAAAGAATTGAACTTTTTTAGCACTTCTCGGATCGTGTTTGTTCCAGAGGAAGATTCCGCGTAGAAGTCTAAATAATCTTTTTATCATTAATTTTTGTATGATTAAATGCAAACTGTGTGGGAATCATAGTGCTAGTGAAATCCTCAAAGTTTGTGTTCATTGTATAAGAGAAGGAAGTGAAAAAGCTGTTGATTTAATTCGATCGGCTTATGAAAAATCTCGTAGACTATTAAATCTACCCTTATACCCACCAAAACACAAAAACGGGATTTCTTGCAACCTTTGTATGAACGAGTGTAAAATGGATGATGGGGAATGGGGATTTTGTGGTATTAGAAGAAATGTTGATGGGAGGGTTGAGGGACCTACAAAGAGTCAAGCGATTTTGCATGAGTATTACGATAGAAATCCTACTAATTGTTGCGCAGCTTGGTTCTGTCCAGCGCAGACAGGTTGCGGATATCCAAAGTATACAAAATCGAAAAATGGAGAATTTGGAACTTTTAACCACTCTATATTTTTCTATGGGTGCAGTTTCAATTGTCTCTATTGTCAAAATGCTTCACATAAAACGCAACGTCATTTAGTTGATTATACATCAATTGACAAAGTTATAAAAAAATCAAATCGACCAGATGTGACTTGTATTTGCTATTTTGGAGGATCTCCTGAACCACATTTTCCTTTTGCATTGAATTTAAGCAGAAAATTAGTTGATAGTTCGAACATTAAAAGGATTTGTTGGGAATGGAATGGTAGTGGAAATGAGATTTTAGTAAAGGAAGCGACTAAGCTCAGTCTGCAATCAGGTGGAATAGTAAAATTTGACTTAAAAGCGTTTAATCCACTTATTGCAAAAGCTTTACTCGGAGTTTCTCTTGATCGAACTTTTAAGAATTTCGAATCTGTCGCAAGCTTTTTTGATTCTCGACCAGAAATTCCGATTGTGACTGCTACAACGCTATTGGTTCCTTATTATGTTGATGAGGTGGAAGTTGAATTTATTGCCCAATTCATTTCGAAAATCAATCCTGATATACCCTATTCCATGTTGGTTTTTCACCCTCAATTCTATTTATCGGATCTCCCTTTCACTCCAATTGAACAAGTCAAGAGATGTTACCAAATAGCAAAAAAATATCTAAAAAACGTGAATGTAGGTAATAAACATTTGATAGAAAATGCCCCACTTGATTAATTCTGCAATCCTACAGCGAGATCAAGCACTAGGTGATACATTTTCGGTCCAAATGATTTGACAAAGCGCACAGCGATTATAGAACTTTCAAAACCTAACGGATGTAGTTCATTTTGTAATTTTTCGTAAAATTCTGCAAAATCTTTTCCCATTACTACCCCTTCAAAATGAATAATTGTGTTTTTTGTATTTTCAATATCGTTGTATATATCATAATGGGATTTAGATATGGTATTATCTAAGAAAGTTTCAACATTCGTCTGAATTTCGAGTTTATGAGGTTTTACAACAGAAAGAGCAGGTTTAAGATATTCATATGGAGCAGGAAATACTCCCATAATTATTCTATCTGCTTTTATTCTTTTTTCAGAAAGTTTGAAAACCTCATTAGCGCAATTTCCATGAATCGGTGTGATATTATTGCTTAATTTGTTCATTCGAACGTTCTCTTCAAGATAAAAATATGAAGTAGGATTAAGTTCGATTGCGTAAATTTGCTTTGGTTTGGCATATTTTGCGATTCCTAATGAAAAGTATCCTATACCAGCGAACATATCTACAATTATTTCATCATTTTGAACCAATTTGGGCAAGTATCGACGTTCTGTAATATTGCCTTTTGCAAACATTATTTTTGTGAAATCAAATTTATAACGAATTTTATTTTCATTGTGAATAATTTCTGTGTCTTTCGCACCACACACATGCTCCAATCCCTCAGGAGTACGGAATTGCCCAGAAATTGTTCCTGTTCGTATCCACACCGCTGTAGTTTTTGGAAGCAATTCCATCACCGCTTTTCCAATCAGTTCTTTAAATCCATGAAGTTGTTCCTTTAGATTAAGAATTGCTTTGGAACTAATGAATTGGATACCGGAAGGTAAAAAATGTAGAAGATCTTCGGGGATATCAGACTTCAATTTATTTCTTAGCTGGTCACGAAATTTCATGGATAATGAGCATTTATTCGTAAAAACATAAAAATCTGGAGAAAACCTAAAAACTAGACTTTTATACTTGGGTGGGTGATGTTATCTTAACAATTTGCATTCAATGCAAATTTGGAGAATAGAAAAAATGTTGTTTCAAGGATTAAGTCCAGGCGCTTACATCGGAATTGTCATCGGTGTAATCGTCTTAATAATTTGTATGTGTATTTTAGGTGGTATTAAGGTTGTCTTGGAGTACGAGCGGCTTATTATCTTCCGTTTAGGACGATATAGAAGAACGGTTGGTCCCGGGCTTGTATTCATCATCCCAGGTTTAGAAAAAGCAAGGAAAGTCGATTTACGTATTGTCACAGCCGATATTCCACGCCAAGAGATCATTACGAGAGATAATATTCCAGTGCTTGCGAATACTGTCGTGTATTATAAAGTTCAACGCCCTGCAGACGCAATTAACAAGATTGAAAACTATGCCTATGCAGTTCGACAATATACTCAAGCTGCGTTACGTGATGTAGTTGGTAACATGGAATTAGATGGTGTGTTAACTGAACGTGAAAAAGTAGCTAAAGATATTAAGGAAATTGTTGACGCTGAAACTGATAACTGGGGTATTGATATCTCCGCGATCAAAATTCAAGAGATTGAGCTACCTGCTGAAATGAAACGGGCAATGGCTAAGCAAGCTGAAGCCGAACGGGATAAAAGAGCACAAATCATTCAATCTGAAGGTGAAGTAAAAGCTGCAGAAAACTTACGACAAGCAGCAGAACTTTTAGCGCAATCCCGTGGAGCACTTCAATTGCGTACATTACAAACTATCCGTGATATTTCACAAGATCCCAGTGAAAAACTGGTAATCTTCATGCCTGGTGGCTTTGAAGACGTAGTTAAGAAGATCATGAAATAGTGGGGGATTGTCAGCATGAGTAGACGACAATCAATCGCATTAGTACCCAATCGAAGATACATTCAAATCGCGTTCAACCATAGTCTGTATGAGGTCCGCAGAATCCTTCCTCAGATACCTTTTGATCCACGTATTATTATTGAAGCAGGAACCCCATTTTGTAAACGAGAAGGAATGAATGGCGTGCGGATGATACGTAGATTGTGGCGCGGTTTACTAGTTGCAGATTTGAAAGTAACTGATGGTGCCGCCCAAGAAGTGTCATTCGCTGTTGGGGCAGGTGCAAATATGATCACTGCAGCAGGTTCCAGCCCTCCAGAGACGTTGGATTTTTTTAGCGCTGCCTGCCACAGTTACGGTGTATTTTCCATGATCGATATGCTTGGTGTGAATGATCCCCTCAAAAGGATGATGAAACTAAAAAATCAACCTGACGCAGTGGTGATCCACAAAGGACGTGACGAAGAAGCGAATCCTAGGACA
>JAEOTN010000237.1 GCA_016839865.1 Promethearchaeota archaeon
AAGTGGTTCAATATTCTCAAACCAAAGAACCTTCTTGTACTATGCACAGCAGGAACGAATGTGTTCAAAAACGTGCTTCCTCATTACGGACTTATCTATAAGTTCGATAAAATCACTTCTTATATTGAATGGTTAGGAGAGAAATTCGAAAAGGAAGAGATAAAGGTGACTAATCCACTCAATATGACCGTTACTGTTCAGGACTCCTGTTATTCGAAAATGTTTGGAGATGTATACATGGATCTTACGCGTGAATTATTGAAGAAAATTGGGTGTAAAATCATAGAAATGAAGCATAATCGGGAGAATATGACGTGTTGTGGCATTGCTGGTGGCTTTAGCGTAGATTCTTCATATAATAGTTTCAAAATGCGAAATGCTACAGCAAAAAATTTAGACGAAGCACGAGAAACAGGAGCGGATGCAACATGTGTAGTCTGTTCAGGATGTTTGCAGCAATATAACACCTCTAAAAACCTCTACATTAAGAAAACTCCTCCAATATATCATATTATTGAATTAATTCAACTCGCTATTGGGGAGACTCCAAAAAGACTTGCTGAACGCACTGGAAAGAACATGTTTTGGGGAATAATCAAAAAACAACTCCCTAGGCTTTATTCTCCAAGAAAGTTTAAAATTCCCGAAATACCAGAAGATCCAGAGGAGAATGCGTATTAATGGTCGAAGCTCAGAGTAGTCGAAATAAAGATGTCTTTAAAGTAGATGAATGCACCCGTTGCGGAAAATGTTTTACAGATTGCCCCGAAATGCATCTACCACTAGAAATAGCGAAAAATGAAATAATGCGATTGATCCACAGACAAGAATCGGAATATGTCTTAAAACATTGTACGAGTTGCTTTAGTTGCAATCTTCTTTGCCCATACGATTGTAAACCATATCAACTAATCTTAGAAAACTGGAATAACCAATATTTGGAACGAGGATCCCCCCCTCTTAATAAACTCGTGTGCCCGACAGAAAATAACAATTTCTGGGAGATGTTGTACCAACTAACTCCAAAATACGAAAAAGCGCAAGTGAAAATGTGGATGCGTAGCCCCCTTAGAGACACGATCTTACTAGTTGGAAATTACACACATTTGATGTCCTTCATTATTTCTGGAAGCGAACTACTGGATCACTTTACTGTAGTAGATACCTTGGATAATTGGGAATTAGGAGCGTATCCTTATCAATTAGGCTACCTTGATTTAGTGGAGCGAATTGGAAAACAGTGTAAATCTGATTTTGATGAAGGAGGAGTTAAAATCATTGTTACATTTTTAGATGCATTCGAACATATGATGAATTCCGTGCATCCTGATGAGATGGGTATCAAATTCAATCAAAAAGTTGTGAATTTCAACACTTGGTTACTCGATAAGATAGATTCTGGAAAAATTAATATACCAAATAGAAACGGAATGAAGGTGACAATTCATGATAACTGCTATTCTAAGTCTGGTGTTTACGATGGCGAGACTTATTGGGATCTTGCGAGGAAAGTGATAAAGCAAACGGGATGTGAGATTGTTGAAATGGAACATACTCGAGAGAATGCTTTGTGTTGTGGATTTGGTGCAGGATGTTCATGGCAATTAGGGCATGAATTCAATATCCCTTTTGATATCATGAGTGTTTCAGAGAAACGATTCCAAGAAGCAATTGCTACAGGTGCAGACGCCCTTGTTACATATTGTGGAGGCTGTCTTTACTTATTTTGGGCTGCTCGTGAATTATTAGAATATGATATTCCGATTTATCACCATATTGAGCTTGTACGGCTTGCGATGGGAGAGAATGTTGATAAAAACCAAGAGCGCCATGTAGAACGGGCATGGGATCTGATTGCAATTATTACAGTAGCAATGCTAAAGGGACTCTTTCGCAAAAACTTCAAAGTAGATAAGATAAAGTTTTCAAAACGGGATAAATCAAGATGGGGCAAAAGACCATATATTGGACTACGTATAGTTAGATTCTTTTTTAGATCTCAATTCGTTAGAAAAACCTACCGAAAAATATTCCGTCGTCTTATGAAGCGATATACTACAAAAATTGAATTATGATACCCAATTCCTTTTTTTCTTGTTTGAATCATTAGTGAAATCTCAATTTACTTCTCTAATACTAAAATCTCAAGAAAGGAAAGAAAAAAAAACTTCATCAAATTAGGAAATATGGGATAACCATTATGGGTATTGAACAAGAGTGGTTGGATATTTATGGTAAAAAGTTCATTGAACAAATTGGAATCCAACCTGCCGATGTTGTAATAGATTTTGGTAGCAGTGTGGGAAGATATAGTGCTGTTATTGCCCAAGTGGTAGGTGAGGAGGGCGTTGTGCACGCAATTGATAATGATCCTGATGCTATTGATGAATTAAAGGAGAAGGTTGTAGAGTATCAATGCGAAAATATTGTTCAAGTTGTCCATGCAGATTGTATTCCTGATTGGATTGAGGAAGAATCAATTGATTTTATCCTATGTTACGATGTATTGCATTATCTTGAAAGGGAAGAACGTGCTCAGTTATACAAAGATATCCTACCGATATTAAAATCCGCAACAGGTGTCTTATCGATTCACCCTAAACATACAACAGATGATGATTTTCCCTATTGGAATTTTAAGGACCTGACTATCAAGGACGTAGTTATGGAAGTAGAGAGCTATGGATTTCAATATGAGGAGAAAATTGATGCATATTTGTTTCATCGTGATAATTTAGAATATAGTTCAGTCTTTAATTTTGTAAAGAAGACTATGTAGACTACTGACCAAAAATTATTTGAATTCTGAGTTAAACATCACAATATGATACCTTCCATTGAATGGATTGATCCAGATACCGTTCGTATGATCGACCAAACAGTGCTACCAAAAGAGCTTGTGTTTCTAGAGTTTAAAGACTATCGTGAGGTTGCTAACTCCATAAAAATAATGAATATTCGAGGAGCCCCTGCAATAGGGGTTGCAGCGGGAATGGGAATGGCACTTGCAGCACTCGAATTCCAGTACATGGATAATACTACTTTCAAACTATATATGACTAAAGCTGCAGAGACTATAACATCCACACGACCAACTGCAGTGAATCTATTTTGGGCAGTCAACAGAATGCAATCCATTGTTAAACAGCATACAATGGCAAAAACTGCTCCTAAAGAAATTGCAAAAATTCTAATCGAAGAAGCGAAATTGATGTGGAAGGAAGACATCGACACCAATCGTGCAATAGGGAAACACGGTGCAAATCTATTGGAAGATGGTGATGTAGTGTTAACTCATTGTAATGCTGGAAGTCTTGCAACTGTACAATACGGAACTGCATTAGCTCCTGTCCGTTGGGCAATTGAAGAAAAGAAAAAGAAAATTGAAGTTGTGGCAGATGAGACACGACCACGATTACAAGGTGCTCGATTAACCGCCTATGAACTCCAATACGATAAAATTCCCGTTAAGGTGCAATGTGATAACTGCTCGGGATTAATGATGATGTTGGGAAAAATCAATAAAGTAATTGTTGGTGCAGATAGAATCGTTAGTGATGCAGTTTTCAACAAAATTGGAACTTATTTAGTTGCACTCGCAGCTAAACGTCATAATATTCCTTTTTATGTTGCAGCTCCTGAATCCACTCTTTCGATGAATGAAACTAGAAAAGATGTGACAATCGAACAGAGGGATGGAAGTGAAGTAGCTCGAGTTCTGGGAGAACTTCAGATTATACCAGATGGTGTTGAAGTCATTAACTATGCATTTGACATTACTCCATTCGATCTTGTCACTGGTGTGATCACTGAACACGGTGTATTCAAGCATCGAGAGTTACTAAAGAAATACAAATAAAAAATATATTTTTGTCTGAAAGATTATCCTAATTGATTAATAAATCCACTAAGCATAATTATATAACCATAAATACCGAATTAACTTTGTAAAAGAGTGGTTTGACAATATGGCAGATCTTGGTGGATTAATACGTAAAGAATTTGGTCGAATTAGATCAGACAAACGAAGCTTAGTTTTACTGTTTGCAATTCCCCTAATTCTTATTGTTGTATTCGGATTGACATCTGGAGGTGGACCTACGAAATACTTCACCGTTTCGATTGTGAATCGAGATGGAATGCCAGTGTACAATGAGTTATACCCATCTGACTCTAATTCGACTGAACATGGTGATTATTTTGTTAATTTGTTTATTGAGAATTCGACAACTTTTACCGTTCATCAAAATTATACATCATTAAGTGAATCCGATTACACTAACCATTCAAATTTATGCTTTGGGCAAATTAAAAATGAGCTAATTGATGCTTATATTGTAATCCCCGAGAATTTCTCTGAGACTATAGACCATGATAACAAAAGCAGTATATTGTACGTTGTTGATGGATCGGATTTACAAAGTGTGGATGCGATAGAAGTAGCTTTACAGGAACCCATAGCATTATTCCGCATATCAAACGAAATTTACGAAAATTTCACGATGATGCTGCCAAATCTCGAATATGATGTTCCATTTTGGGAAAAACAAGTGTTGAACTATGCACTACCTATGATATTATGCATGATAATCATGGGTTTGGATATGAATCTCACCTCGCTTTCTATTGTCTCCGAAGGACCCCTACCACGGATGCTTTTAACTCCCACAGGGAAACTCCAAATTGTTCTAAGCAAGCTTATTTCCTATACGGTTATAATGGTGCTTCAAGTAACAGAGATTTTTATAGTCAGTGCTGCATTTGGCATGTTTTCGCTTGGTTCGCTGTTCCAGCTATTCTTTGTACTGTGCATTATAGGATTCGTTGGAATTTGCATGGGATTGTTTATATCTGCGGTTGCACGGACGGAACAGATTGCAAATCAGATATATATGATGTTTTTCATTGTAATTGTCATATTTTCAGGCAGTTTTATACCCGCAGATTTATTACCTGCATTTTTCAAGCCAATAATTAATGTATTACCATTATCACACGCAATCCCGATAGTGGTAGACCTTACTCTAAAAGGATTACCAATAATGAACAATTTCAATCATTTATTAGTCCTTATTATCCAAAGTCTGGTCTTTCTGATCCTGGGCTATATAATTTATCAACTGAAGAAAATCGAGGTGTGAAGGATGAGCAAAGAGAAAAAACAGAAGAAACAGAAAAATCAGAAAAGAAAAAGCACTGGATTCTATCGATTAGGAAAAATGATCAAAAAAGAATTCAAGCTACTTGGAACTGATTGGGTTGTCCTCTTCATAGCAATCGTGCTCCCCCCACTCATAATCACCCTATTTGCTGTAATGATGAAATTCTCAGCAGATTTACCGGATATAAGTTGTGTAGTGGTATCTTATGATAGTAATACAGTCATGTTTAATGGTACTGAATACAAGAACGACAATTACACTCTCCCATATCTCGAAGCAGTAAATCAATCACAGTTAGTAATGATGGAATTCATGAATGCGACGGAAGACACTTATGCTATGGAAACTGCCAGAAATATGCTGATACGAGGGGATATAAGCGTAATTGTTGCAATACCCATGGATTTCTCAGAATTATTAGATAATGGTTATCCAGCTCTTATTGAAGCTGTACCAGATAGTTCAGATATTGCAAGTATCCAATTAAAACTGAATGCAGTTTTTGATAGTGTCAAGATATTCGTCGAAAATAACAATCTAACTCCATATTACACGGTAGAAGGATACGAAGAATTCGATATTCCTGAAGGATATTCACTGAAGTATAATTTCAATATAACAACTACTTTAAGTTTTATAACATTCGGGATAGCACTAGTGTTAACGATCCTAATCGTAGTGCAAGAGCGTCCTATTGCAAGATTACTACTCACACCCGCACAACGTATAGAAATTTTGCTTGCTAAATATATAACTTACACAATAGTTATTATACCTCAAGTTGGGCTCGTGATCTTAGCTACGCTGTTGAACGGATTATATTTGCAAGGTGATAGTTTTGCTCTATCAGTGCTAAAAGTCTATATAGCCCTGTTTCTCGTTGGATTTTGTGGTATGAGTTTGGGCATATTTATTTCATGTTTATCCAAGACTAAAACCGAAGCTAACCAATATTTCTTCGCTTTCTTTATTATAATCGTAATTTTGAGTGGGATTTTCATACCGATAGATGCGATGCCCGGATGGTTACAGGTTTTAGCGAAAATATTACCCTTATCTCATGGGGACCCAATGTTACGAGGAATAATAGCAAAAGGTGCTGGATTATTTGGAGCAGATTTTCTCGCATTATTAGGAATAAGCGGAGCTCTCATCATTATATCATTTATACTCATAATTCGTAGGAGGTATGAGGTATAATGACAACAGAAAGTGATTCACAGCAAACAAATGAAGATATGATTACGGTTGATGTTAAAGATCTGAATGTAAAATTCGGTGAAAACCATATCATTCATGATGTAAACTTTATTGTGAAAAAAGGAGAAATCAATGGATTCCTTGGAATTTCTGGAGCAGGAAAGACTACGATAATTCGTGTTATGACTTGCCAAATCCAAAAGAAGCACTGGACGGGTCAAGTTACTGTAGCTGGGTTGGATCCTGCACTGAAACGTAACAAAGCAAAAATTTTAGCCAAGATTGGGTATGTTCCACAACTCGAAAGTGCCAATCTGTATTATGATGTTAGTCCTATTAGCAACATTGAGATATTTGCAAGCACTTATGGAATTGGAAAGGACGAAGCTAAGAAAATTGCAGAAGATCTCTTTACTATCATGGATATCCCCGAAGATACTTGGAATAAGAAACTCAAGACTATGTCAGGTGGGGAAAAGAAAAGAGTAAGTATGGCAATCGGATTAATTCATAATCCTGATATTTTGTTTCTAGATGAACCCACAACTGGAGTAGATGCATCAAAACGCTATGATATCCTTGGGTATTTGAAAAAACTTAATCGAAAACTCCACACTACTATGTTTATTATCACTCATGATTTAGAAGCCGCTCATATTTGTGATACTGTCGCCATTTTACGAGAAGGCTATTTATTGGAATATGATGAACCTGAAAATTTGATTAGGTCACTTCCTTCAAAAGGAAAAATTGCAAGGATTACAATAGAGCGGTTAAATGAGGAAATGATTAAGACTCTCAAAAATTTTTCACCAATTAAGCATATCTTACGAGCCGGGAACGAAATTCTTGAAGTGTTTATGGATGATTTTGAGAAAAGTTTACATCAACTTGTGGAGTTTGGTATAAAAAACCAAATAAAAATCACATCCGTATCAACAGATACTGCTTCTTTTGGTAGATATTTCCAACTGCGTATCCAGGAAGAACAACAAAAAGATATGGGGGGTCAAAAATGAACAGAAGAACCAAACAAATCCTTAAAGTTGTAATCCTTATAGCAGGAATTTTTATATTTGAAGGGATCGCTCTTGGATTAGTTAATTTGAACCCTCCCGAATATTTTACTCCACGCACAGTGAATGGATATAAAGAAGATTTCTATCAGTTTGGTCAAACCCATCGGAATACAACAGGATTGTTTATCGAGCCCACAATGGAAGCAAACTATCATGCAAGTCATTCCATTAATCGCACTGAGTCACAACTTGCCAGTTCCCCTATTAGAGATCCTTTATCAAACGCAAGTCTTGCAGAATGGGATTATAACTATCTTTTCGAGAAGCAAAATGAAGATGGAGGCCATTCTGACGCTGCCGGTTCAGGATCTATCATGTCTTCATTCCATGTTGTCTCTACGATTGATTTCCTTAACGACACGTGGTTAAACCAAACAAAACACACTGAAAGTATTGATCTGCTCATTGATTTTCTAAATGATACCCTCAATGAAGATGGAGAGGGTTTCAAAGAAAATGTACAAACAAACGAATCTGATATTCATTCAACATATTATGGAGTTGCATTAGCACATAGATTTGGACTAAATGATTTGCTGAATAACTATACTACAAATATTACAAATTATGTTAACAATTTACGCGTAGGTGGGTATCTAAGAAGTGCTTCTTCAGGTAATCCAGATCCGGAATCCACCTATTATGCAATTCAAACAGTTCTCAGTTTGGGTTACACATATGATGCATTAGAGACGGGACAACTATCGTCGTATCTTAATTCTTTATTCAATACGACTACTGCTGGTTATGCTCCACTCCCAGGAGATACTTCAGATGTAGAATCTACATATTTCACACTTGCATCAATGTATACTCTGGGTTTGACCGTACCAAATGTCACGGAAACATTGGATTTTATAACCCGTTGTCAAACCTTGCGTGGAGGATTTCAGAAATTAGATGTTTCAGAGGACCCTGACGGCACTGAAACATTTAAAGCGGGTTGGACAGGTTCCAATGCCTTGAGATTATTGCGAGATTATGAAGGGAGAGTAATCACCGATAATATTACGGATTATTATACCTGGTTAAGTGAATTTCAAGCATTAAATGCGTTGTTTGGTCATATATCTGTGGAATCCAATTATTGGGGTGTTCGTTCCTCACATTTAATGGGATATGCAGATAATATAAATTATACAAGTAAAGTCAATATTACACAATTTCTGGATCAGTGTTATGATCCCGTGCATGGAGGGATTGGGGCAACACCAGGAGAAAACTCCAGCTTATCATCTACTTATGCTGCATTAGAAACTTATGATATGATGGGTGTTCTCATTAATTTCACGAGTAACAATTTAAAGAGAAATAAGACCATCGAGTTTATTGTTAGTCAACAAAATGATGATGGAGGTTTCAAAATGGGTAATGACACAAGTACATTAGAAACACTCGGAGTTCTAGCTGGTTTTTCCAATACAACTACCTATGATACAAACGAATCCTCTACCCAAAGCACATTCTTCGCTATGGCATCTTTGTTTAAACTAAACGCAAGATTTGCAGCAAATAGGACTACTTTAATTCATTGGTTAAGAGCAGGTCAGAATCCCGACGGAGGTTATGGAAACCAAATTGGATATCATAGTGATGTAACTTCGTCATATTATGCCTTAAACACTATTCAATTACTTGGACAAAACCCTATGTCTAAAATAGCTTTGACCGAATTCATAAAAAATGCTCAAACAACGGATGGAGGATTTGCTCCTCTCCCGTTGTTAGCCAGTTATCTGGATTCCAGTCCATCTTTTTCAGTGACTTTTATGGCATCACGTTCATTGTATGATTTAAACTCCCAACCTGAAGATGTTGTGTTATTAACAGAATGGTTTGAAGGTTGTTACAGCCAAACAACAGAAAGTATTGGTGATACTCCTGGATTTGGTGCTGATCTTCGCAACGTTGCAGATGCTATTGAGATCATTGACGAAATTCGCATCGACCAGGGTTTTGATCCAACACCATGGAATAGAATGATAACCACTGTGTTAATTATCGAATCTGCATTGCTCTTGCTGTTTCTAATATTCCGAATGTTTGCAGTAATTGGAATTTCAATCACTAAACGGGTAAAAGACACTCTGAAAATAGGAAAACGATTTAATGTTGCATACTTACAACAATTCCCAGCAATAAATTGTGAGAATCTTACAATATTTGCTGGCGGTAAGACAATAATAGATCAATTATCTTTAAAACTAGAACATGGACAGATTCTTGGAGTGTTAGGAGAATCTGGCGCAGGTAAATCCACGTTTGTGAAAGCAATACTTGGAATGCGTAAATTTACAGGTGTAAATGAAGTATATGGAATGGATATCAAGAAAAATGCGTCACGAATTCGTCCTCTCTATGGATATGTCCCTCAAGATCTGTCAAAAATATATCATGATTTCACCGTAATGGACAATTTGATGTATTTTGGATTACAATACGGATTAACAGAAAGAGAGATTCTCCGTAAAGGAAGACGGTTGTTGCGATCTTTAGAAATTGAAGAAAAAGAAAATGAATTTATTAGGAACTTATCAGGAGGTCAAAAACGAAGAGCTAGTATTGCGATTGCATTAATCCATAGTCCAATTTTCTGTGTTCTTGATGAACCAACTTCTGGATTAGATCCTGTGATTCGTGAGAACTTATGGCTTGCTCTCACAGATTTAAATGAACAGTTCAATACTACATTAATAGTTATTTCACACTATCCAGAAGAGAGTAGATTCTGTCATGCGGTTGCAATTTTCGGCAGAAATAGGGGATTGATCGATTATGGGCATCCAAAAGAGTTGTTAAATCAAATGCCCGGTGGAGGGAGAGCTATACATTTGACATTCAAAGAAATTCATGAGGACGCTGGTGAAAAACTCGAACAAATTGAAGGAATTGAGAAAGCTTTGGAAATAGAAGTTGGTCAACATTTCGCCGTATATTCAGATGATAACTTGCTGGAATTAGAAGCAAAAATCTCCAATATATTTGGTGGGGGTTCAATACAATCTTTAAATCAATCGGATGCGAAAATGGAGAGTTATTTCCGTTATAAATCAATGGAGGTTCCGGATCTTGACTGATAGTGGTAACTCAGGCGATAAAGGCAGCAAACCCAAAGTTTCGGTTTATTTCCTGATACGTGAAGAAGTTTTAGATACTTTAACCCAATATGAGAAATTTTGGTTGATATTTAAGGATGGAACATACGGATTGGCAGGATTATTAGACCTTAATTACAAAAAATC
>JAEOTN010000016.1 GCA_016839865.1 Promethearchaeota archaeon
ATGAAATTGTAGTTGGATAGCCTAAAAACTCCGCAAGAGGTGAAAAAAGAATATTAGTTAAAAAGAACATACAGATAGTAGAAAACATACTGATACTTGTGAATCTCCACAAATCACGATGTTTAAAGTGAGCTATTTCGTGTAATAAGACCCATTTGATTTCCTCTGGAGTATATTTTTCCAACATGGTATCAGCAATAACGATTCGACGTGTAGATCCGAATCCCATTAATCCAGCATTTCCAACGGTTGCGATTTCCCCTAAATGCCAATTCAATATCCTTGTTGTCTTAATACCCAATGTCTCAACCAGATTTAATACATCGGTAGCAAGTTCAGGATGAGTTTGGTCGAGGGGAGTAAATTTGTAAAACCTGGGGAGAATAAAGATGGGCAATATACTACCTAGAATCAATGAAACCAAAAGTAGCGCAACTGTCCCTATTATCCACCATGATTCAGAATATGATCGTAAAATCCAATAAAAACCCTCCATAAGAATTAATCCGATTATAACACTAAAGATATCACCTTTCACATGACGAATGAACCAACGTTTAGTTGTTAACTTAACTAGCCCATACTTCCTAGAATAGCGGGAAAATGTGTAATATGCCACAGGAAGTTCAACAATGGTAATCACCATAAACGAGATCAAGAAAAAAAGACCAACAATTATGAATGGATTGTCGGAAACGTGAAGCGTTATTACTCGTTCTAATTCGACAGTTATTCTGGACAGCAATAATACAACTGAGGTAAATAGTGATACAATTGTCATCTTGAAACCAAAACGCCTTGAGGCACGAGTGTAAGATAAAGCTAACTCTCTTCGCTCCTTATCAAACTCATTCACAAGTTGAGGAGGAGGAGTCTTGATTTCAGAGTCGTTTTCTTCATTATTTGGGGGAGTAGCAGGTTCAGACATTCCGATTCCTTCATTCAACAGAGATTCGGTATTGTAGTTATTCCTTTTGTGTTGCATTATCTTTTCACAAATAATATGTATTCCTACAAATTCACCCATTTTTCGTTAAAAGAGGAGTATTGAATGTCATTACAAAAATTACTAGCCCGTGGACAATCATTTAACGAAAAAGATTCATCTCAGGACTACAAAAAAGAAGATATTACGATAAGATTTTATCGGGCATTGGCAAGGCCAGTTGTTGCACGACTTGAACCATATACATTTATCACACCTAATCGTTTGACATGGTTCGGTTTTCTTTTTGTCATTCTTGGTGCTGGATTACTTGTAGTAGCAGAAGATAATATTTTACTTCTCTTCCTTATCGGATTCTTCTATTGGTTTGCAGCTTATGTCGATTCTCTGGATGGTATGCTCGCGCGATTGCGGAACTCCACAAGCAAGAATGGAGAATGGCTGGATAGTGTTCTAGAGGAAGGAAAAGGCTATTTATTCTTCCTCGCAATGGGTTTACATATTCAAGATGCAGCTGGTCAGTTTACATTAACATTCGGTTCTTGGGAATTTGGTCCTCTGAATGTCTGGCTCATGTTGTTTATAATGTATGGAGCTGAACGCTGGGTAGCACTAATGGCTGTCTGGGGGAATTATATTCTTGACGAACCAAGAGTAGTTTCATTTGGAAACGTGTATATTTTCTGGATTATTCTTATCTTATATCCAATTTTGCTTCCCACATTGAATATCTTCAGCTGGACTATTGTGATTTACACATTTGGTGCTCTCTTTGCAACTAGTTGGACCTTATTTGAGAAAACATTCCTATACTCTCCATCAGAATGATCCAATGCCCCTTAAGATCTACTGAAAAATAAGAAGTGTGCATAAGCAGGTAATTCTATTTCTTGGGAAAGATCTATTTTTCGGTTTTCCAGTTCAGAATAGAGGTAATTCAAACCATCTGCGTAGATTTTCTCAGGAATACGTCGCTGATGGGTAAAAACTTTATTTTTCAAATAGCGAACTAGAGTATTGAGTGTGACTGAATATGTCTGTGTAAGAGTTATCTCAGAACATTGCCAATCTTTCTGCTTGAAAAACACCTTTAATCCTTTTCTAATCAGGTTGTTTCTAAAATAATGTTCGTACCCATCCTCTGATAGACGTTGGTAAAAAATTCTGAATGGTAATGATTGTTCATAATTGACATATGCATTTAGATCAATATAGATTCCAGTAGGGGTAAGATAATCTAAAATGGTATGGACAAGTTGATAATAATCCTTAACTTGGTGAAGGACATGAGAGGTTAAAATTAGATCAAACTGAGTGTTAAAAGGGAGATGATTCCCATCTGCGGCGAGTACAATAATTTTTTTGCTGAGATTAGTATTCTGAAGACATTGATGAAGCATTAATTGAGAAATATCAACACCGTATACTTCAGTAGAAAAAGCTGCTGAAATACAGTGTGCTATTCTCCCAGTACCAACCCCAATTTCCAAACACAACATTCTGGGATTGTGTGGAACATTATACTTCAATGTTTGACTAATATCTTGGTACAGACCAAGTGGAAGATCTCGAGTTGTGTCGTAAAATGAAGCGCTCCAATCAAAGCACCCGAGATTATCATCCATGGTAAAGATTTTCCTACATTACTTTGATGTTTTAATGAATAACTATTCAGACATAAAAGGATGTTGCCACTATCTAAAACATTATATCCCAAAGAGGATGCCTTCAATTTGCCTTTGAGAGGATTTCCTAATTCGAAATCTCAAATCAAATCAAATATTAGGAAAGGAGTATTTCTTTGATTCAGAGATTTGAGGGGCCTGAAACTCTCTAAGGGCAACTAAAATCAATAAAAGTGGATAAAAAAACAGGTGAAAAACATGAGATTGTATAACTCCTTAACCCGACAGATTGAAGAACTAACACCCATTGAGAAAAACAAAATCCGCTTTTATTCATGTGGTCAGACAATATATCTTGATGCGCATATAGGGAATGCACGAACCTACTCATTTTGGGATGTACTTGTCAGATATTTGCGTTGGAGAGGATATGATGTTTTCTGGGTTCAGAACTTTACCGATGTAGGACATCTCACCGATGATGCTGATGCTGGCGAGGATAAAATAATCAAAACGGCAAGAGACCGAAACATTGAGCCAATGGTACTAGTAGAAACTAATATTCGCCGATTCTATGAAGACATGGATCCTTTGAATATCCAAAGAGCTGATATTTACCCAAGAGCCTCGGGACATATCACAGAGCAAATAGATCATGTCAAAGATTTACTTGAAAAAGACTATGCTTATGAGGTAAACGGTTCCATATACTTTGATACAACAAAATTTTCAACATACGGACAGTTAAGTCCAACCAAATATGAGGAAGAATCAGCAGGAGCACGAATTGCGGTAAACCCGGATAAGAAAAACCCTCGTGATTTCGCACTATGGATAAAAGCCCCTCCAGAACATCTAATGAAGTGGTCATCGCCATGGGGATTGGGTTACCCTGGATGGCATCTCGAGTGCAGTGTAATGTCCCAAAAATACCTCGGTGAGACATTAGACATCCATGCAGGTGGTATTGATCATCTTAACCTGCACCATGATAATGAAATCGCCCAATCAGAAGCTAGAACAGGGAAAAAGTTCTGTAATATGTGGATACATGCCGCATTTCTTACTGTTGATGGGGAGCGTATGGGTAAATCTAAGGGAAACTATATTTTTGTTCGTGATTTACTTCAAGAAGCGGATCCTATGGCTGTAAGATTATTCTTAGTGAACGGTCATTATCGAAAAGCTGTCGATTTTAATCAAGATGTCCTCAAACAAACAGCGATCCTCCTTGACAGAATAAGAACCACAGTGGCAGCACTTGAACATGCTCCAGGTG
>JAEOTN010000238.1 GCA_016839865.1 Promethearchaeota archaeon
AGATCATGAAAGATCTAACTATGGATGAACGAAAAAAGGTTCTTGACGACTTCCATCCCGATTATAATCCCAAATACAAGCGTGATATATCTTGGGGACCAAATAAAGGCAATAATGTTCCCAATGAAGTAGCTGAAGTATTGGAATCTTATCCTACAATTGATCCGAATGTAATTGATCTAAGTAAAATTGATTATGATATTGGAGTCCTCATTATTGGAGGAGGAGGAGCCGGATCTAATGCCGCCCTTTGGTCTAGATATTCCGGAGTTCCAAAAGAAGATATATTAATGGTTACAAAACTACGTTTCGGCGATTGTAACAGTGTGATGGCTCAAGGCGGAATTCAAGCAGCAGATCGACCTGAAGATAGTCCATTGATTCATTATCTTGATGCTATCGGCGGGGGGCATTTTGAAAATAAACCTGAATTAGTAAAAGCGCTTACTGCAGATGCTCCTAAAGCCATCAAATGGCATAAAGAACTTGGAGTAAATTATGACTGCGAGGATGACGGGAGTTTTATCGTAGTCCCAGGTGGTGGAACTTCAAGAAATCGAATGCATGCCGCTAAAGATTATACGGGATTGGAAATATTTCGAACATTGAAAGATGAAACCATTAATCAAGAAATACCGCATTTAGAATTCTCACCTGCAGTTGAGCTACTCACAGATGATTCCGGTAAAGTGACAGGAGCGATTTTATATAATGTTGAAACGAAGAATTATTTCGTTGTTCGGGCAAAGATTGTTGTAATGACAACCGGTGGGTTCGGTAGATTGCATGTAGCTGGATTTCCAACAACCAATCATTACGGTGCAACCATGGATGGCGTAGTAATGGCATATCGAGCAGGTGCAAAACTTCGCGACCTTGATTCAACTCAGTTCCACCCGACCGGTGCGGCATTTCCAGAACAGATTGTCGGATTATTAATTACAGAGAAAGTACGCAGTTTAGGAGGTCAAGTTCTTGGAAGAAATGGAGAACAATTATGTTATCCATTAGAACCTAGAGATGTTGAAGCTGCTTCGGTAATAAAGGTATGCACTACTACTGATAACTACATTGAAACTCCCACCGGGATGCGAGGTGTATGGTTAGACAGCCCACTCATTGAAGAAATAAGTGGAAAAGGTACAATTCAGAAGAACTTAAGCGCAATGTATCGAATGTTGAAACGATTTGACATAGATATGACCGTAGATCCTATCCTAGTTTATCCTACGCTTCATTATCAGAACGGTGGAGTAGAATTGGATGCGGATTGTTACACTTCTGTAAACGGATTACTTGCTGCTGGGGAGATCTCGGGTGGAGTGCATGGTAAAAATCGGTTGATGGGCAATTCACTTCTTGAAATTAACGTTTTTGGGAGAAGAGCCGGAATTACTGCTGCAAAGGAATATAAGAAGAAGTCTAAACCTGGAAAACTCACACTCAACCATGTTCATAATACGGTGAAATTGCTGGATGCCCTAAATCTGAAAAAGAAGAATTATGCTCCAATTATTCTTCCGGAATATCGCAGTGATATGGTTAAAGATCGATTAGTCCGATTATATGAGCAAACAAACTAAATTTCTTTCTATTCTCTATTTTTTTTAACATCACTTACATATCACAAAATCGTTAGGCTAGCTTTGGTTACACCACAGAAATATATAGATGGAATTTCTTAGTAATACCTTATGAATCAAGCAAAGTTGGAGTGGATTACGTTTGATTTGGATGGATGGCAAGAGATTACCAACGCAGAGATGGACTCTGAGTCAATGCGTGTATTTACAAAAGATGGAGTGATACTAGGTAAGGCAATCAAACATCTTCCATCCGATTTCCCTCATGGAATAGACAATATCCGAGAAGGAATGCGCAATCAAACTGCCCAAAGCGGAGGAGTGTTGATCTCTAGCGATATTCATGATTTTGGAAAGGTGGAGGGAGTAATCAGCATTTTCAAATCCAAGACACCTAATCCTACAGGTTTTCAATTTTCTGCTAGTATAATCATCTGTTATAGAGATTTTTTCTATGCAATCAACCTTCAAGCAGAGGAACGCGGAATAACCGGGATCAGAGAAAGCACAATCTGGGCTGCATTGAAAATTCCTCCTGAGAATAAGGAATGGTTTAATCACCCTTATGGGACAGAATTTAATGACAATGAAGTTAAGTACAATCTATCAGATGATTCCGTATATGATGAAAAATTTCCAAACCATCCCTTAACTCGAATTCGGGCAATGATCAATTCAATTGCGAACACAATATCCTTTTCTGAAGAATTGAAATACTCTGAGCCTTATCCATTAAAATAACTCAAAAAGTGATAATTCCTTAGTAGTGCACTTGTACGAATGATTGTGAACCATTTTTTTGTTAATATAATAAAAAGAGATTAGGAGTTGAACCCCCCAATTTAAGCCTTTATTCTGAGATTGTTTGTAAAAGAGTTACTTTTTTTTCAGAATTACGGAGCATTTCATCTATGTATTTTGCTGCAACCCGTCCATGACCCATAGCATCTATAACAGTACCTCCACGACCTTTGTACTGATTTCCTATGATATCTCCTCCAGCAAATACGAAGCAATCTTCCACTGATGTCACATGCAATGTTTCAGGATCTACGGTAATATATCCTCTCTTATCTTTAGCAATATCAGGAGTTTTTCGTGTAATAACTGGGTTTGGACCTTGCCCAATAGCTATGATCAACGAATCGCAGTCAAAATTTGCTGTTTCATCCGTACACACAGGTATTCGTCTACCCGATCTATCAACTTCATCACTTAATTCGTTAATTTCATAGACCATGGAATTCAATTTTCCATCTTCACCGATTAATTCACGAGGTGCACATAGATCATTGAATACAATTCCTTCATCCTTTGCATGGTGAATTTCAACTGCTCGTGCTGGCATTTGGTCAGCACCTCGACGATAGAAGATGTTCGATTTCGCTCCTAATCGTTTTGCTACACGTGCAGAATCCATTGCGACGTTACCCCCACCTACAACAACCACAGTTTCTCCAGAATCAATAGGAGTTTCATAATTTGGGAATTTATTCGCACCCATTAAATTGATACGTACAAGGAATTCATTAGCAGTATAAACCCCAATCAATTCTTCTCCAGGAACATTCATGAAACGCGGTAATCCGGCACCTGCTCCGATGAAAATCGCATCATGCTCCTTCTTAAGTTGTTCAAAAGATATGGTCGAACCAATTAGGGTATTATAGACGATTTTGACACCTAAGTTTCGAAGTTTTTGAATTTCTGATTTAACGATGGCTTTTGGCAGTCGGAACTCAGGGATTCCATAAGTTAAGACTCCACCACCCTTATGTAATGCTTCAAAAAGAGTTATAGAATAGCCTAATTTTCGTAAATCTGCAGCTACCGTCATTCCAGACGGACCAGATCCAATAACAGCTACTTTTTTACCATTTTCTTCGATCTTAAAAGGTAAAGAGATTTTGTTTTCTCGTGCCCAGTCGCCAATAAATCGTTCTAAGTTCCCAATTGAGATAGGTTCTACTTTCTTGGATTTATTTAAAATACACGATCCTTCACATTGACGTTCTTGTGGACACACTCTTCCAGTAATACATGGAAACAATAGGTCGTGAGACAGAATTTTGTAGGATTCCTCAAATTCCCCCTCTTTTATATGTTGGATGAATTGAGAGATCGGAGCATTAACCGGACATCCCTGAATACATTGTGGATCTTTGCAATTTAAGCAACGTGAAGCTTCTATCATCGCTTCCTCTTTACTATATCCGAGATTTACTTCCTCGAAATTAGTATTGCGCACTTCAGGATCTTGTTCTCGCATAGTGACGCGAGTTAAACGTTTCTTTGGTCTTGGTTTTGTCTCTTGGTCCATTTAGTTTACCACCCTAATACTTCGAGGACTTTCTCGGATAATACCTCTTTTGGAGCGTATTGTGTAGATCGTCTGAACAATGATTGGAAATTGACTAAATGTCCATCGAAAATTGGTCCATCAATGCAAGCAAACTTAATACTATACTTCTTCTCTTCTGGATCATAGATTCCAACTCGACATCCTCCACACATCCCGGTTCCATCGACCATTATAGGATTCAGATTCACCATTGTCTTGACCTGACTAGGAACGTAATCTTTCTCAGGAATGTAGCTAATCTTATCGGAAGCAACATTTACGATAGACTTCATCATTAGAATTGGTCCTACAGCAATGATTTCTGAAATATCATCTTTCGAATATTTACCAACCATATTTGTTGGTCCGTATGTTACATTCTTCTTGTTAGAATTGTCAGTTTTGGAACTTTGTAAATCGAGAAATGTAGTTTGTCCTAATAGTGCTTCTAATACGTTACTTACATACCCACCATATTGTTTTGATCCATCTTTTTTAACTCGATGAAACGCTTCAGTTCCGTCTGCATTCTTTGTATAGAGCCCATCATCAGTGGTAATATAAAATTCATCACTTACTGCTCGAATTTCATTTTCCAATACTAAAGTTTCGTAACTTCGTGCACCTACAATTGAGATTACATAATTACCTTTATCTTTCAAAGCTTTAGTCTTAGCGTATATACTTGCTAATCCAACTCCCCCTGAGACACAGATAACCGGTTTATCATATTTGTGGATTTTCAAGTTGTTTCCGAGTGGACCTAATAGGTCCAGAATGAAATCTCCTGCATTTAGTGTCTCTAATTCCTCGGTAGTCTTCCCTGCTGTCTGGTAGATTAATTTTATTGATCCTTCCTCTCGATTAAAATCTGCGATAGTTAATGGAATTCGTTCACCACGTTCGTGAAGTCGTAGAACAACGAATTGCCCGGGTTCGCATTCACGAGCTATTTCTGTGGCTAAAATATCAATGTTAACAATTTTATGTTTGCCTTTTGGACCAAGCCCAGTAACCAGATCTTTTCGACGCAATATTTCATAATTCTTCCCCGCAAATTGCCCGTTGTAATAATTTTCGATGCTACGTACTAATTTAGTAATACGTTTAGGATCATATGAGGTTGGTTTATCCCAATTCTTTGTATTTAATTCCAGCTTCAAGCGATGTAGGAATTCGCCTTCAATTACCGTGATTTTTTTTGTTGCGCTCAATGACCCACTTGACCAAGTTGTAGATCCCTTGGAATAAGAGATGCTGCCATGATATGAATTCAATGTAAAGGTATTGGATAATTTCAGTGGTTTACAATTAGTTACTTTGCCTAATATGACTTCAATACTTTCTTCTTCTACCGTTTTTCCATCCACATTATATGGGGTTTTCCAAACATCGTAGATTATTCCTACATCACCAAGATTGAGATCATCACATTCAAAAGTTTTTCGTTCGGTCAAAATGTTAACTATGTTGTCGTAAAAATCAGGATGTAAAAATGCCTTTGGAGTAGGTGAATCATTAACAGAGTTTTCATTTGCTGGGAGGGGAATTTTAGCTAATTTTGATTTAAGATGTGTTTGCACAGTTTGTACAAATTCAGTAATTATTTCACTATTATAAGTAGGATTTCTCTTCCAGGTCTCATTTTGTGCTTCCTCTTTGATGTCATGGTAAATATTTTTATCAATAAGGATCACTCTTTTGGACGATGTGTTAGATCCATTTAGCCATGTGCTTTTTCCATCCTTGAAATTCAAGCTACCATGGTAAGTATTAAGTGAAAATCCTTCAGAGAATGTTAAGCTGTTGGGATTTGTGATCTTTCCCAAAATTACGTCTAAGCATACTTCATATTCAATTTTCCCATTAACTCGATACGGATCACGCCAAGTATCATAAGCAATAACATAATCACCATGTTGAATTCCGTCTAGCTCAACTTCTTCTAATCTTCTCAGATATTTGCAGAGATCTTCATAGAAATTCGAACTTTCGAATTTTTTTTCTTCGTTGATATCAAGTTTCGTTTTGATTCACTTCCTAAAGAAAAAGTGAAACAAAACAGATATATACATGATCGCAATACATAAAATATTGTATATAGTGGTATATACATAAAAAATCTGGAAATTGCAGATTTGAGGTCATCTCCATTCTGAAGGTCTAGATCAAACAATTCCCACAAAAAAGGGAAGAATGTGTTGGTATATACCAATATTTAGTGAAAAAAGTGAAATTGACATGGAGAAAAGAAAGATAATGCAATTAGGGAGGTCATCTTTAGTTATTTCCCTACCTCAAGAGTGGATAACCTTAACAAAAGTAGAAAAGGGCGATCTAGTTAACTTACAAATAAAACGGGACCGTTCTCTGGCAATTTTACCGAATCTTGAAGATGATGATGTTCCAGAAAAAATTACTCTACACATCGATCCGGCTGAACATAAATCATCAATAACCAGAAGTATAATTGCTTGTTATCTTAATGGATATACAAATATCCAACTCATCTCAAAAAAGTTCTTTACTGCTTCCCAACAAAATGCGATACGCAAAATCACGAAAAACCTCTATATGCGAGTTTTAGAAGCGGATTCAAGGGTGCAAGAAATCGAATTCATGCTGGATGAGCTTCGAGTATCAATTAATACAAATACAAAAAGAATGTTTAATATCTGCAAATCCATGGTTAAAGACGTAATTGAAGCCCTTAAAAGCCAAGATGCTAAATTAGCTAAATCAGTATATAGTTTGGACGATGATGTTGACCATTTCTGTTTTTTCATTCTCAGACTCCTCCGACGAGCTGCATTAAATCCAGGATTATCAAATAAACTAGACTTAGATCCTATTAAGATCCTCGATTATCAAGTCTTGGTTTATAGGATAGAGCATATAGCGGATCATGCAGCTGCAATAGCAAACCAAATCATCTCACTTCACGGAGAAAATTTCTTTATTCCAGAGGAGGTCTTAGATTTAATTGTAAAAGCTGCTTTAGATGCCTTCCAACAATTGGAGGCTGCTTTTGAGGCATTTTTTACCAGCGAAATCGGAAAATGTAATGATATCATAGAGCAAAAAGGAAATATACTTGAGCAATACCATGACATAGCATCTAAGACTTTTGAAATCCCTAATGTGGATGCAAAAATGGTCTGTATTATATGTAATATCAGGGATTCCATTGTAAGAATAAGCGATTGGGCTGTGACGATTGCAGAAAACGCTATATCGAGATTTTACTCACTTTAATTTTATTAAGAAATTAAAGAGCGTTCCTCGGAATACTCATGATATTCTTTAGTGTCAATAATGTTTGTGATAATTTGAATCACTTGCCAAACTTCATGATAGGTGTTATAGAGAGCGATAGGCGCTATACGGATAATGTTGGGGGGTCGGAAATCCGGAATAATACCACGTTGTTTCATAGCTTTACATATTTGATAGGCATTTTCTTCACGAATAAGAGCAATATGACCGCTTCTTCGATGGGATTCTCTAGGAGTTCCTATCGTGATGTTATAAGGGGAATTTTTTAAATAGTGATCAGCAAGGTCTATAAGATATTGGGTTAATTTGAGCGATTTTCGACGAATTTGGTTGATTCCCGCATTCAGAGTAGTTTCAAGACCACCTTGGACTCCACCAGATGCAATAATTCCTGGTGAGGATATTTGCCATCCACCTGCATTTAAAGCTTTTTTAAAATCTAGAGACATGTCAAATTGTTTTTCTTTGACATAACCGAACCATCCCAGAAGATTGGTGGTGCGATGGAAATGCTTTTCATTCACGTAAAGAAATCCTGGTGCCCCAGGTCCCCCGTTTAGATATTTATACCCACACCAAAGAGCAAAATCAACGTTCCAATCATCAAATTTGTGTGGTACTGCCCCTACCGAATGGGCACAATCAAATCCGATTATTATACCTTTCTCATGAGCTGCTTGGGTTAATCGTTGTATGTCCAAAAGTTGACCACTTCGATATAACACGGAAGGGAGAAATATGAGTGCAATATCATCTCGCATTCTATCAATGATACTATCTTCATTAAGTGTTAGTCCATCTTCGCTAGGAAAGAGGAGTAATTCTTTTTCGGGGTCCAATCCGTGCATGCGAATTTGGCCCTTCAGTGCATAAATATCGGTTGGAAAATTCAATTCATCAGCTAAGATTTTGGTTCTTTTTCCTTCAGGAAGGTAGAACGAGTTCACAAGAGTATGTATATTAATTGTGGTTGTCCCGGTCATTATGACTTCGGTTGGTTTTGCTCCTACAATTGGGGCTATTTTTTTACCCATTTCTTCCGCAAAGAAAAACCAAGGTATTTCACCTTCTAACCAACCGTCGATTCCCAAAGTTTTCCATTCAAGCAATATTCTTTGAATGCAGGATTCTGAATTTATAGATATCAATCCTAACGAATTACCATCCATGTAAATGGTATCTTCGGGTATATTGAATTGAGCACGAAAATCTTTCAACGGATCCTGACGATCCATGAGTATTGCATATCTCTCGGAAAATTTGTCTAACTCGGTCATAACTATATCCCTTTCAATAATCAATATTATTTGAATCATTAAGATTTATGACCAATAAAAAAAATCCCCCAACCACCCAAAGCTGCTAATATTGTATCCATATTTATATTGCATATTCAGAAAGTTTGATATAATTTCTACATCAAGTAAAAAAAATGGAAGACGAGAATTACAACCACAAACTTCAATGCCCCTTGTTGCAACAGGAATTTTAGAAATCGATGGTTTATCAATTGGAGCATTTTCTCTTAATGAATATTGGACATTAGGTATTCTCGCTGCTTTAATTGGTGGAATTTTGTTGTTACTTCTCATTCGAGATATTCGAAAATACCCTAAAACGTTTGAAAAAGCTCCAGAAATAAAAAAAAAAGAATTTGATATATCTCTTTAGTTTATTATTGTGTCTTTTCTTTGAACAGCCATGCCGGACGAATTACACCGATGTAAATGGTTATCATTGAGACAATTACAAAAGCCCACCCAACGTAATAAGCCCATGTGAAGTCATCTAGTAACATTCGATCAATGAAAAACATGACAAAAACCATCATAATCGAGAGTGGACTTAACGAAATCATGACCGCACTTACCTTATCCGGTCCTTTTTCTAGTTTGGATGCTAATTTTAATGCTGCGATCATAGTCCAGCCATATACAAACAAGGAAAGGACAATCGCAATCCCCCATATCAATGTAGTTAGATCTCGTGAAAAAATTCCATCAGCAATTGCATAACCAATAAAAGCTGCGATCAGGATGGAATATATTATAAGAATAGTTTTACCACTCTTACTTTTAACTCCTGCTTTAGTAAACACTTCTAGGCAAAAAGCAAGCATGAAAATGTTTCCAATGGCAATAAAACTAATTGTAAAGGCTAGAAATTCCAGATATTTATCCAGTCCTAATTCCCAAACTCCCGTGTAGCGAAGTATTCGGGAAAATGCTGCCATTAAGATCGCTAAGCTCATAAAAAGCGAGAAGTAAAACATAAATTTGACTACTGGCTTTTTGCGTTCCCTAAATCGCTTACCAATAACAATTACCATCAATAAACAAAAGAAATATATCACAAATTCATATATCATTGGAAAAAGTACAGGATTGATTTGAAATATCATGATGGGATGAGCATTGATATTACTATATTTAAAATTAAATGATATTCAGTGATATATTTTGTCGAGGGAGATTCATTCTAAGGAACTATTCCTTGAGGAAACCAAGAATTTAAGTTTTCGAAACAGAGTTATGTCTAATATGATCGAATGGATCAATTTCGTTTGTTTTTTGATTTGTTTAGTCCTATGGTCCTGGTTATACCTTTTTAGCCTTCAACCAATGAAGAGAGTTGAGAAGGTTGGAGAGAAGGGATGGAAACAGTGCGGAGATGTGAGAATTATAGCAGGACTCTTTTATTATGTAACATGGGTAAACTACATTTTATGGATCTGGTTTCCAGTTGATGCGTTTAACTTCGTCATAATAAGGCAATATCTAATTTCCTTGATAATAGGCATGATTTTCTTCATTTTTTCCTTCCCATTGCTTTATTTTGGTATCAAGAGTACAGGTAAGGAAACGATGCGACCCTCCAAGGATAAGGAAATGAATACTGGAATTTACAATTATATAAGACATCCTCAAATTGTTGCAGATTGGTTAGGGTTTATTGGATTTGCGTTTATTTCTAATTCCCTAATCTTGTTGATTATCACAATTGTATTTATTTTAATTTATACACCCATTATGATTAAAAAGGAAGAAGAAGACTTGATCAGAAGATACGGAGATAAGTATAAGAAATATCAGAAGCGAACTGGTGCCTTATTTCCACGAATGCGAAAAAGAAACCACGAATGATCTTTGTGTCAATAGATTTATATTTGTGTAAGTTATTTAATAGTAATAAGAATGACTGAACTGAAACGTTTCCAACTCCGCAACCATTTTTCTTTTTTCTTTATTTTCTTCATCTTTTCCTCTCTTTTTATGACTTCAACTATCTCCGCACAAACTCATCACTCCATGTATCTCAATAAAATTGGTGATATTAACCTAGAAGTGGGATATGATGTGCAAGTTGCTGGGGATTATGCATATGTAACTAATAACGATGGTGTAATGGTTGTTGACGTTTCAAATCCTAGAAATCCGACAAAAGTATCGGAAATCTCTACAACTCAGGCTCCTTTTGCAGTAGGAGTTTATGGTGAAAACTGTTTTGTTGCATTTGGCAACGGTGAATTTAGGATAAGTGATATATCTAGCCCGTCAAACCCCCAAACTGTTATCTCATCAAGTGTTGGTTCTGGTATCGTAACAAAAATTGTCATTGTGGACTCTTATGTATATGTCAGCTTGAGAGGAGTAGGATATCGAATCTTAAACTTCACGGGAACTAGTCTAGATTTAGTTTATACGTATTCAGATTCCCAAGGAGAATCCCTTGCGGTTAAGGATGACTTACTATACTTCGGAAATCCAAATGCCGGTGTAAAAGTATTTAACATTTCCTCCGTTACAACTCCAAATTATATTAGAACCTTGAGTACCAGTACTAGCGTTTGGGATATGGATATCCACGAAAATTTACTATTTGTTGGTTGTCATGGTGCAGGTTTCCGAATTTATAGCTTAAGTAACCCGACTAATCCATCACTATTAGAGATCCACAGTGAGGATGATGGAGGAGAAGCACAAGGCGTAGTTGGAAACAGCAGTCATCTATTTGTTGCAGATAATTGGGGAGTAGAAGCGTATGATATGAGTACTCCATCCTCTCCTGTTGAAGTTGCCGAGGTAACACGAGGAATAGGAGCTGCACATGATTTGGATATTGATGATCGATATGTTTACGTTGCTTTAGGGGGGGGTTTAGATATTTTTGAACTCAGTAGCACACGATCAAGATATTTTCCACCATATCTTTACTATGTAATTCCCATTAGTACTGTTGTTTTGGGAGGAGGGATCTACCTCATAATTAGATATCGAAAACGAAAGAAATCTTCAAAGAGCTGACCAAGTCAAATCCTTTGCGATTTCTTCAATTTTATCAATTAATTTTGTTATGGAAATGGTTGTAAGAATTAATTGATTAATCGTACGGGTCATTCCCACGTAGAGCAACTGTCTGTCATCTGCTTTATTGGAATATGAATCCAATTCGGGAATTATAACCATATCGGCTTCTAAACCTTTAGCAGAATGAAGGGTAGTTAGCACAATTCCCTCCGAATTTGCAGTCCACGTCTGTTGAACTCTATTCTTAATTCCGGCTTTTTCTAATGCTTTCATAAAAGGATGATCTGGTATTTTCCATAAATTTTTCCGGAATATGACCAAAATTGAAGTTAGCTTGGATTCTTTCAATATTTCACAGATAGTATAATATTCATCTTCTCGTGATTTTTTCTTAATGATTGAGATTTCGCCCAGTAATCCATTGTAATCTTCTGGGAGAGTAAATTCTTCCTCAGTAGCCGCCAATGACCTCATTTCATTAGTAATAACCGATTGCGCACATAGTCCTACATTTCGTGAGTTTCTATATGATTTGGAAAATGAGGTTCGTCTTCCTCTAGCGCTTATACCTACAGAACTCCATGAAAAACGTTTTCGAGCATAAATTCCTTGCATTCCATCACACGCAATAAATAGAGACCCATTTTCTCCGTCTTTAAGAACCTCAATTACCACTTTGAACCAGGATTCATCAAAATCTTGGGCTTCATCAATGAGGATTGCATCGTACATAACGGACTCGAGATTTTTCATTATCTTTTTTTGATGTTCTAAAGCTTCATGCAGAATTTTTGGTACATCCTCAGTAAAGAACGTATTTAATCCATCATTTAAGGCAGCAGATTCTGATTCCCTTTGTTTTAACTCATAAAGACTTTGAAAACGAGAGTCAATGTTATAGATCATGTGTTTAGCCCAGGAATGAAAAGTCTTCACTTCAATCTGGGCTTTAAATTTATTTGGTAGAATTAGATTTTTAATCATCTGTGAAAGTAATCGGTTGTAGCATAAGACCAAAATCTTGGAATCAGGATTATTTTGAGCAATATACCGTGCTCTAGCAATTAACATAACGGTTTTACCCGAACCTGCACACCCAAATACTAGTCGATGACCGGAATTTAAAGAATGTGCACATGAATTTTGTTTATCATCAAGTAATTTAATTTTCTCGTATTCAGGATGAATATCAAATATTTTTGTTTGGGAATAGGTGGGTAACTTGAACGTCGGAAAAAATCCAGCGGTAAGATGGTCCATTTGATGTTTTGTCAATTTTGTAGTTTCTAAGAAGATTCTTTCCAGAAATTTATGGAAATTTTTGTAGGTACTTAGATCTTCCTTAAACAAAAGGTGAATTTGATCTTGAGGTCTTCTTAAGATCTCTTCCGCAATCATGGATTGATTGGATAGAAAGGGGAATGCGAGAATTTGGTGAATCGGGATATTTAGATCTTTATAACCTTTAATTTCGATTATTGTTTGGCACTGAATTTTATATTTATGTAGTTGTTGATACGGATTAGTGACCAATCCTGTATTTCGAATTACCCATTGATCGTCTGGATAAGCAAAAAGGAGTGTTTCATCTGAATAATCCTTAATTTCGACAACAAAGACTCCAAATTTTCGAGTTATTAGAGTAAAATCGGGTCTGTGTTCAGTTCGCAACATTTGATCGTAATAGCAGCGAAAATCTCTTGTATTTTGGTGTTGCTTTAGAAGTAGATTAAAATAACGATGAATTCGTTTTTCCCCTAATGTGGATTGCTCATGTATCTTACCTACAATTCTATCCACCATGTTAGGAAATGAATTTTAATTCTTTCCCTTATAAGTCTTAATAATATGGAGATATTTCATATCTAAATTCTGTGGATTCCGACAAAAGAAGAAAAAATTAATGGGAATGCTCAAAAATCCCATACATTCCTGTTCCTGAATGCTCAAAAAGAGGTATGTGAGGAGGCAGGTATGTCCACCATGTCAATAAAGCAGCTAATAAAAGAATCCCTAGTATAGATAATGCTATTCGTGAAGCTCTCTTATCTTTCCAAACTTCATCCCTTGTTAACAATTTATAACTAATCCACTGTTGAACACATGTTGTAATGAAGAGAATTATAGAGTCGATAATAAAGCTCTCATACCCAGTTATCCCAGAATAGGTATAGAAGATGATAATATTTACAATGGGATTAAGAAATAGCACAACCATTTTTGTAAATAGGAAATTATTGGTTTTCTTCCAGAGAAAGATTCCTTCTACAATGAAGTACAAAACTGCAGGCCAGTACATAAGCTTCACATGTTCCCATACAGACTCATTTACCGGCAAAAACCATCCTAACCATACTGGATCGCCGATCCATTCGAAGATGAAATGCCAAAGCGCACCTATTCCGAAGATTACGAATGCGCCTACGATTTGCCAAATCAGTATTTTTTTCTTGTTTTCAACAATTCTAGTTTCAGTTGACATCATACCTTAATTCAAGTTGGATTAAGGAAAAAATGAGGTATTGAAAAAAATAAGAAAATTTGAACAGTTATACACGCTTAAAAACTCATATAGGTATTTTGATAATTTTTTATTATTCAGATTTCCTTAGGAGTTTATCCATCTGAGAAAGAGCCAATTCTCGAAGTTCTTGTTTGTTAAATCTCAAATCCTCATGGAATTCAGAATCCCGAACAATGTCATCAGTAAGAATATCGTATTCAAGATAAGTTACACCCAATACGATACTATAGAGGTAGAATCCCATTAATTTGAAATCTAAGTCTTGGATTTCTCCTTTCAAGTTACCTTCTTGTAAAATTTGAAAAATAACATCCAAAACTTGTGAAGATTCATACTTTTTCTCTATTGGCCCAATAAAGGGGACTCCACTCTTTATTGGGGGATCAGGAGGACGAGTAGAAGTCATCATCTTCCATCGGTTGGAATCTTCAGAGGCAAAATCAAACACAAACCTTCCAATATTTTTTAGAATTTCTATAGTATCTTTTTCACCCGAAAACGCAGCTCTTTCAATACCTGCTCTAAATTCTCTCATGGTTTTAAAACGAACAGCAATCCATAACTCTCGTTTACTAGTAACGTAATTATATAGATTCCCTTTTGACATGCCTAGATGTTTCGCTAATGCTCTCATCTCAAATCCAAAGAAACCCTTATCTCTAATTAATTCCATACTTCCGATGAGAATTTTTTCCATCTGTTTTGCTTTATCTTCTTTAGATCTGGATCTTCTCTTTTTCGGCTTTTTTCCTTCATCAACCATATCTAACCAATTACTATTGCTTTAATTGTTTTAAAATAATCCGTTAGATGAATCTGAATAATTTTTTTGAATAAGTATAATTAAACACTGAGATGCTCTTTATCTTCAGAATTTGCTATTTAATAGTAAAAAACAGGGAATTGAGAGAAGTTTCTCAAAAAAAAGTGAAAAAATCAACTCTTTTTATTTTTTAATACTGATTTTCTCACATTTCTCTAAAAATTCTCCTTTAATATCCAATCCAAAACCGGGAGATTCAGGAACATGAATTAAACCCCCAATCTTATCATCATACTCCATTCCACCCTTAACTGGATCTTCAGCATGCATGTACGCACAATCTAAATCTAGGAATCTTATATTTGGACGAGCAATTGCTAAATGTGCTGCAGTAGTAAGTCCAAGACGAG
>JAEOTN010000239.1 GCA_016839865.1 Promethearchaeota archaeon
TGAAGAAGTAATTTGCATAGCTAGCCACTTCACTGAAACCTAAAAAAGTAAGATCGCGATATCTATTACGTGCATTGTTTTAGAATAAAACTTATAAATATATAGAGAATTATTGTAACCACTGAGTCAATTAAATGACTCAGCACAATTTTATTTCGAGAAAAGGTGAAAAAAATGACTGGATTTGCACGAGCACGTGTAGAGAAACTCATTCGTAGCGCAGGTGCCTTCCGTGTTTCCGCGGACGCAATTAACCGCTTGAATGAAATTTTAACTGACTATGGTATGAATCTAGCCAAGTATTCAGTTGAAATTGCACGTCACAATGGACGAAAAACCGTAAAAGAGACAGATATCAAGTTAGCAGCTGAAAAATAAGTCTATTTTTAGCTTCTTTTGAGATCTCATTCTCTTCTTTCTTTTTTTTATTTTTAAAACATGATTCAATTTGTCCGACATACAGAAGAAGCTAGAAAACTACAATGAATGGCCGGATAGTGGATGTGTGACTCATCCTGTCCAGAATTCTTTTATACGAGTTGTCTGACAAATTCAGTCATGAAAATAGCAAACAATCTTGAAGAATTCTTTAAATACCCAAGACAGACGATTACGATACAAACCATTCCTACAGGGTCAATAGTAGATATTGGAGGGGGAGGAGGAGGAATTATTGCGCAAATTGGTAAAGAAAGGGTTACTGCAATTGATAAATTACAATCTGAGATTGATGAAGCGAAACCTCATGCCCCTGAAGCAACATGGGTTTTAGCAGATGCTTCCAATCTTGAATATTCTGATGGTAAATTTGAAAGTGCAACAGCTTTTTTCAGTGGAATGTATATGACGGAGGAAGTTCTGGAAAGAGTATTTCAGGAGGTTTATAGAGTACTAGCTCTTAATGGGGAATTCTGGGTTTGGGATGCTGTAATTTCTTATGAAATTGGTCCATTTATCATTCCAATACGAGTTATTACTCCTAGCAATAAAGAAATCGAAACAGCTTATGGGAAAAGACGAGTCATTACTGATCGTTTAGTAGAGCAAGTCTCAACTCTTCTGAAGAAAACTGGGTTTAGTACGGAACTCATTTCGAGTAATCAGTTCTGGTATTTTCTGAATGCTACGAAAAAGGACTAAATACTTACCGAAAATCTTGTTGTTTAATCTAGGATTTTTCTTTATTTTCTTTCCTTAGAGCAAAGGAATTTGTTCCTCAAGAGGAGTGATTATTTAAAACAGAAATTAATCAGTTTCAAATGGCCAAATCTTAACAAACTTACCCCGAATTTAAGAATTATTGATAAAATCATTCACAATAGTTGTATAGGGCAATAAAACGGATCATTAGGATTAAAAAATATTTTAAATGTCAAAACATTGAAGGTAAATATGATGGGGAAAAAAAAGTCCGATTATAGTCTCAGAAATCTTTTGTCAAAACTAATCAGAGGCAAACCTAATGAAGAAAAAGGAGGAGAGTATTCTTTTAAAAGGGAAGGAGATACACTTCGTTTACATAGATGGATTTCAAGTCATTTTGTGAACGTAATTGATCCTCTCCCTTTCGTAACACCAAATCGGATCACCTGGTTTGGTTTTTTCCTGACAGGAGTAAGTGGATTCTTCCTTGCTTTCGCTAACGACGAATTTATATGGCTTTTAGCAGCTGGAATTATTTACTGGTTTTCTGCTATTATGGATTGCATAGATGGTCAGCTCGCACGGAAAAGAGGTATTACTAGTACTGTAGGTGAATGGTTAGACTTTGTATTGGAAGGAGGAAAAGGTGTAATCTTTTGGATGGCTGTAGGTTTTAACCTCAGTTCAAAAAAATCCGATTTACTTGGATTCGATATCTGGTTTCTAGTTACAATTGCTCTTGGATTTCTTGGATTTCTTTCTATTATTTCAATCTACTCTAGCTGGCTCTTTAAAGAACCCCAACCTGTTTCACATGATCACGTTTACGTCATAATGATTATTATGATTTTTAATCTTTTAGAACCAGCATTATTGATATTTGATGTGGGTGTTGTTTTTGTCGTCTTCTATGCTCTGCTAGAAAAGACTTTTCTGTTTGCAGATGTAGAAGGTGAGAACAGGAAGCAAGAATAGGTACATTCGAAGTACTTTTAATAATAATAGGAACATCCTCACTTTATTTGGAAAATCAGGCTTTGTATCTACTAATTATAGGTGAGAAGATGTGAAATTCGAGAATTGGCGACTAAATTCGTTTATGCTTGTTTTTATTGGAGCAGGGGTTTATATCATATTTACACTGGTAGCTATGCTTTTTTATGCGGGAGGGACATATGAAAATCCCGATATCAAAGGTTATTCCTTTTTTCACAATTTTTTCAGTGATTTAGGACGCACAGAGGTTTATTCAGGCGATGCAAATACATTATCTTGGATTCTGTTTACGGTATCAATTTTTACAATCGGAATAGCAATGATCCTTTTCTATGCTGCCTGGATTAATTTGTTCCAAGGAGATGATACTGGATATATGCTAGCAAAAGTTGGTACTTCATTTGGAATTATAGGTGCCCTTGGTTTTATAGGCGTAGGATTAACTCCTGCCGATCTTCTATTAGATCCCCATATATTGTTCGTGAGAATAGGCTTTATTTCGATATTTATCTCCTCAATAATCTATTCTTACGTGTTATAAAAAGAAAAATCTTATCCACGCGTATATCTGTATACACTAGTCGCCTTTACTTCCGTGTGTTTCCTATATGTTATTCTATTGTTCTTTGGCCCTTCTGTAGAAACATCAGAGGGATTATTCATACAGGTAGTGGGTCAAAAAATTATCGTCTATATCATGTCAATCGAATTTTCGATTCAAGGTTACGGTGGTCTCAAGAAAATTTCCCTCTGATAATTCCACAAGGAACCATCTATCTACTTAGCAACTTGAAAGCAATTTCCGATCCTTTACGCTCATGGAAGGCCATTGATATCCATAACATCGCTAATGGCTCCAAGTAACGTGCTTGGGTCAAAAGACCAACATCCACAACATCAAATCCGATTTCTTCCGCAAGTTTACTGACGAGTTCTTTTGCTTTGGAATCATCTCCACAAATAAATGCATCTGCACGAATCCCATTGAAGTCTAAATTCTGTAAAGTACCCATTCCAATACTATTAAAAGCCTTTACAACATGAGCCTCTGGGAAAAGTTTAGCAATTTCTTCAGCTGCTGATGTAGATAACCCTACTGATAATCCTGCTAATTCAGGTAATACAGGATTAGTACAATCAATTATGATTTTCCCTGAAAGATCTCCAAGCTGAGAAGCAACACTCTCCACACTAGAGTATGGAATAGCTAATACAATTATCTCAGAGTACTCATTTACTTCATTAACGGGACGTCCATGAACCTTAAATGGGTATTTTTCCTTTAACTTCAAAAACGTGGGATTCTGTTCATTTCGTAAGCCATAACGGATTTCATGACCATTTTCAACCCAGAGTTCACCAAGGGTCTTCCCAACACTCCCAATCCCAACGATACTAATCTTTTTCATAGCGAGTACGAGAAGTGAGAAGTACTTATACATAGTTCTAGGGAATTCGGAATACCAGAAAAAATCCGTATAACTCTGAAGATAAAGAATTACTGGTTATAAAAATTTTGAAACTTTGAATAAAGATCTTTCTTCTAATTAATTCAGATAAAAATTTGGTAGAGTTGAGTAATCTAATCATTCTTAATAAATGGACTTTATCTAATCATAATCAGGTTTAATCTTCGTGTATTTGTTATTTCTCTGTAAATGCTCATAGATGATGAACCGCATCCTTTACCCATATAAAACATTAATAATTCAGTCAAAATTGAGCGTTTTACACGAGTTGACAATTATGGTAGAAATAGATCATGGATTTAATACAGATATGAGGTTCGCCATTGTAGGTACGTTTACAGGTGGTTTATCTAGTAAAGGATTTCGTCTATTTAACTCAGGTACAGATAATTCCTGGTATTGTGTGAATAAGGTGTATCCTGTTGTTGCAGATAAAGAAACAGTTGAAGGTGAACCGGCTTATCCTTCATTAAAAGCTTTACCCGAACCAGTTGATGTAGTGATTGTAGTTCACAAAAAAAATATAACGACAGAGGTAGTTAAAGAAGCTGCAAGCCTAGATCCAAAACCTGCAATTTGGTTTATGCCAGGTACGAAATCTAAAGAAAGTATTGCAATATGTGAAGAGAACGGGATGCAATATGGATCCTCCTGTATGATGGGTCATCGGAAAATGGAAGGTTTCAAACGCTTTTTCAACATTCATTTTTTCCATTCGAAAATCGGTGGAATGAATCGAATTCCGAAGCAATGTGAATAGATGGTTTTTTTAGGGATATATCTTGGAAATCTTAATTATTTTTTCCTCTGAATCGGGAAATACAAAAAAAGTTACTGAGATGCTTCAAACGGTGCTTCAAGCCAAAAATTATACCGTAAAAGTTAAGCATGCGCTAACTGCAAAACAAAATCACATCGAGGAAGCAGATATCGTTTTAATCGGAACACCTGTGCACGGATATATTCTTTTCGGACAAAAACCAGAAGAAACGATAAGAGAATTGATAAAAACAGGATTACCACAAGATTTACAGCAAAAGCTAGTAATTGGTTTTGCTACATACCTCTTTTTTCCAGCAGGTACATTGAAGAAAGTTAAAAAGGCCGTTACTAAGCATAATGGGAATTATCTGGCCTCTTTTGCCAAGCGACGTTCAAATAAGCAGGCACTTGTATCTGAAATTCTAGAGTTTATCGTAAAAACTTATCCAGTGAACTAATCATCATTTTAGGATCATTTTTCTTTTTTTTTCCTTTTTATTTCATAGATAGTGCAATTTTCAGCTATTCGGAGACTTGGGCTATATGACCTGTTTCTCAAAAAGCTGTCCTCTTTAGATAGCTGGGTACGTTATAAACTAGGAATATATGTGAAGTACTTGAGAGTGACCGACCCCTTCTGGTGAGGTAGTTTCTCAA
>JAEOTN010000240.1 GCA_016839865.1 Promethearchaeota archaeon
ATTTGAAAAATCGATTTTAGGGATAGGTAATGCAAGGATGTTTTTCTGTATATGATGAGGAAAACTCTTACGATGACCATATTGATATTTCTTTGCATAATAGAATTGAATTAATCGTGAAGAAATGATACCCAAAATAAATTCGAGCAAGAATGGATATTCCTGGAATGATTCTTTTAGGGAAAATTGGTAAACTACCTGGATGGTGTATGAATTGTCATAGTCGACGGTAGCAAGTAATTTTTTCGAGGTTTTTCGAATAAGCAGCTTTTTTTGTTGATAGAGATTAGCTGGTTTATATTTGATGCCTCTTCGGTTTAAGATAATGAATTTATTTCCGGTTATTACGTATTTCTGAATATCTTCACCCAGAAGAAATCTGGCATAAGGAGATTCCTTAGGCTCTGCATCAACGATTATTTTTTCTCGTCTTATCAATCTACCCAACAATATTTTTTTCTTGCAAACTGAGCACGATGCAAATTTCCCCCCAGTTTGGGGATCTAAAGACCAAAGGGGTACGGGCATCCATACATCACAATTATAACATTGGATAACTTCCCCTTTTTTCCCGATCTCTACGCCACGACTGTTGTTTACGAGGTCATTTAACCGATAACAACCTAAATTATCAATTTCCTCGATCAACGTACGTTCCTCTGTATCGGTGAAAATATCAAATACATATCCTTGATTTAGAGAAAAATCTGATTGTGAACGGAGAATGGGAGAACTCTCATTCAAATTCGATTTGATATTCACATTTTGATAAATCTTTATTTGATGAGGAGTAGGTGCTGTGGATTTGCGTAATCCTAACACAAGAGATGGCATGTTTACCCCATCAAACACATTTTCTCCCAAATGAAGTATCTCGACGATTGTAGTAGATTTCAATAGGAATTTTCGCAATTTTTCATAATTTGGATTTAATAAGAACGTCTCAGGAAGGACTAAGAACGAAATACCGTTTTCTTTGAGCGAAAGAATATTACGAATAAGAAATAAGCTGTATGAATCATACTGCTTTATCGCAAATTCCACTAAATCTTCAACCATTGAAATTTTGGATTTCTCAATTTGAGCTCCCCAAGGTGGATTACCCACTAAAAGATCGAACTTCATTGAAGGTGCTTGAAGGAGTGTATCTTGACAATATATATTCTGAATAACTAGACTAGGTTGATTAGTTTCATGTAAGATGGCGTGGTTTAACTTCAAAATATCGATTTTATATGCGTCGGTGTCATAACAGTAGAAATTCCCATCTTGAAATTGGGTAGAATTCAAAAATACTTCCAGGAATCCTCCATATCCAACAGATAAATCTCCTATATTTTTTCCCTTAAATTTTTCGATGTGATTGCAATATTCAATCACGCGTTTTAGCATGAGATTAATAATCCATATTGGTGTGAAAATACTCCCTGTAATCTTTCGAGTTTGATATTTCTTCGATACTGTATAATTTGTATCAAAAAAATTGGTTAAGTATTCAGAAAAGAGGGCGGGAACTCCTCCATATTGGATAAATGATTGTAATTTGTCAGAGAAATGGGTGTAGCACGTTTCTACTAGTAATTTTAGCTCATATCCTTTCAGAAAAGATATATTTTTAAATGTTCTAAGTTCGCTTTTTAGAGAGATACGATAGTTTTCTGTTAGAAATTTAAACACACGATGGATTACCATCATGTGAAAATCTAGTTCGCTCCGTGAACCAGTTTTATTTGCTCGTATCTCGAAAATCTGAGAAATTTTATCGATTGTGTTAGGGATTGTTGTTTTGTTGATATAATATTTTTTCAAAAAATCAGGATTAAGGAAAGATGAATAATCAGGTTTGTTATGCGTCTCATAGGCAATTATATAGAATATTTTTATTATTAAGCTTCTAACCGCTTGTTCTGTGTACAATGGTTTAGATTTAGAGGTTTTTGCCCATCGTTTAATCAGTGGTAACAGAGGATCAAAAAGAGATGTCGATATTACAGTCCATGAGGGGGTTTGAGGTAATTTCGGCATTCATCTTCAACAATTTGAGATTAAAAAATCGTTAAGAGAGTAATTGTTATCAACCAACCTGTAAATAGCAGAATTGTAACAATATTAAAAGGTTTGAACCGTTTTATGAATGTATTCTGGTATTGGGATTGTACAACTTTTACTAGTGTGTCATTTTGCTTTGTAACTTGTGAGGAGAGAGAGTTTTTTGGAATGGTAGGAATTATTTTTGTAGTTTGTGCAAGATTTGGTATATTTTTTGTTATAGTTGATTTAGAGATTATTTGGGTTACATCTGCAGAGAGATTTCTTAATCCAGATTCTCCTGTCAATCCCTTTGGAAAAAGATCAGTAACCCGTTTTAACGAAGGTATCTGGTTAATATGAATTTCCTTGATCTTTGATTTCTTGCTGGAAAATCCTTCCATACATACATCTAATAGTAGACTCCATAAATTTTTTTCCGTTTTTTGTTAATTCTATCTACTAAAATGAGTGGAGGATTATTAAATGAGGGATTAAGTTTATATAGAAAACTCATTTTGATATAATCAATCATTCGTCTGGTTTACACCAGACAAATGTACGATGAAATTTACAAAAATAACAATAAAATATACGGTGTAAAAAAAAATGCCAGAAAAAAAACAATCTTCAACTTTGTTAAATCTGCTTTTAATCATCTTTGGTGTGGTTTTCGCATTCATTGGTGTAATTGATATTCTTACCGGAACATTTGGTATCGTCCTTCCTCCATGGTTAATGAGTGTCTATGCTGCCATTGGTGATCCAGAAGTATTAGCATTATTAGGAAATGCTGGTTGGATGACTACAGCACTCGGAATTTGGGCTATAATCTCCGGAATTGCAATGTTCATGGAAGAGGAATGGGCTATGGGCCAAGCATTGGTTATTTTCTCCCTGATGGCTATCAACTCAATTCCTACGGTAATTGGCTATTTCATGGCTGCAGCTTGGGGTAACCTATTCCTATGGGTATACTTAGTCGTAGCACTTGTCAGCGTGTTTGGATTTATCTATCTTTTGATAACCAGCAAACGATACAACTAAACTCTATCAATATTTTCTTTTTATTTCTAATTTTCAATCAGTTATTACAAGAATTTAATGAATACAGTCAGAAGACTGTTTATTTTTAAGATAAGATTCAATGAAAAGATCAATCTATTTAGTACAATTCTTCAAGATCACATTGTGTAATTCCTCAACAGTTCCTTCAAAATCATAGAAGTCTAATTCGACTCCCACCCGAGGTTTCAGCAAGGGAGGAATATGATTTTGATCGTAAAACACAGGAATTATAGGGATTCCAGCTGCCTCGGCAGCTGTCCACTCTTTTTCTACGTATTACGAAAAAAATCTCGTTTATAGGAGGATTTTAATTTACAATCGTGCTAACTATTCAAGAGTTACAAATTGGATTTTTAATTGAGGCAAAATGCGAAGATTACTGTTTGTGGATTTTCTGCGAGGATTATCGATTATGTGTGTGATTTTTTTCCATGCTTTAGCGTTCAACATCTTCGGAGGAACTCAACAAGCATTAGAAGCGGTCCCCCCTGTAGTTACGGCAATATCATTTCCTATTGGAATAATTGGTTCATGGGCAGCGATATTCGTCTTTTTGAGTGGAATTACAAACTCAGTGGTAATCCAAAATCAATTAAAAAAAGGAATAAAGCCTGGAAAAGTCTTACTTGGGTCGATTCTCCCGAATATCGCAATAATCATGATCAATTATGTATACATGGTCTTATTCAGCCACTATCGGGTGATTGGGGTCCAAGAATTTTATTCCATCATCAATGGATCCTTAGAAACACTCACATTTCAACTAATAGATCCCCGGATTTTGTTGTTCAACAGTTCTCTCATCATGATAGGAATTGGAGCGATTGTCTCGAATATGGTTCTAGTGATATCCCGGAAATCCCTTTTTGATGAAAAGAAAAATACGATCTATTGGATCTTATTAACAATTGGAGTAATTATCGTTGCTGTGACCCCAATTTTGGATACAACATTCTGTATTCATTCATTTCCTCCTGCGGAGTTTGCAAGCCATACTAGTTTACTGGATAGTATGTGGGACGATGGAAAATATGCTGCTGTCTATTTTATATCCTTACTTATCGGTCCTCGACACAGTATTTTCCCATTTGTTGCATGTGGGCTTTTCGGCTCAATTTTCGGAATCATGTTGTTACGTAAAGAAGAAAAGAAGAAAGTGATGGTGTTCGGATATGCATTTGGAGTAATTTTCACTGTTTTAGGATTTTTATTATGGATTCCTTTAGGAGTTCCTTCTCTTATTGAGCCTAAATACAGCCCAAATTTATATATCTTGGATAATGGTCTCTTATCTTGCATTTTGACCCTATTTATTACAAGTTTTGAGTATCGGGATATTCAAAAAAGACGTAAAATTGCGAAGAAAACAATTTTTGTTAGACGATATAGCATGATTACAATGACAATCTTCGTTTTTGAGAGTCCAATTTCTACAGGAATTGCTCAATTATTCAACTTGCTATTTTCTCCAATACTACCGGATGGAATAGTAAAAAATGAACTATTTGGGCTATTAGTCTATCTTCCACTTGTTTTCTTACTTTGGTATCTCATTCTAAGAGGGTGGGAAAAAGTGAACTTCAAGGGTTCAATTGAGTGGATATCCAATGTAATTGTTGGGAGATTACGAGGAAGAAAATCGGATAAATTGAATGTAGAGAAAATTCTGTACAATCCTGAAATTGATGATGCAGGCTTTTCTTCTGATTGAAAAAGGAAATTATGGTCGAATACCTTTCATTTCAACCATTTTTCTATTAATCCGAGCTTCTTCTGCAGCAAAACCCATATAGTGGGATTCCATTGAGCTACTGATGTCGGTGATACATGCTTCTTCCTTGGTTTTTTCACCAAGTAGATATGATGTAAAAGCACCCATAATTCCTGTATCCCCTCCACCATGTCCAGAAGCTGAAACACCAATCTTCAATCGTTTTTTCGATGTATTGGTTCTAAAATCAGTAACCATAATTTCTTGTCGACCCCATCGAAATATCCCGCGTAAAACACCTTTTGAGCCCATAATCCGCAATTCCCTACAATCCCACTCTGAAAATCCATGAACAAGAAGAGTGCATATGACACCATTTGGGAATTGATAAGTTGCAACTTGATGATCCATTACATCGTTTCCCGCTTTAAACACACACTTACCAAATTGCCCTTCTTTTAGAGCTTTCAGTCGTCCCTCATAACTAAAATCATCAGTGATTGTTGAAACAGGAAATCTATCCCAATGTGTTATTTTACGTAAAGGGGGAATTATTTTACTTAAAAATGTCAAAAATTTCTTTCGTTTTAGTAAACGTATAGCAATTTTTGCACCAATTCGGACGAAAAAAGAATTCGCTTCATTCTTGTTAGTGCCGGATCTCGCCGTGCTTTCTATATCGACATACATACGAGGAGCATACCATGTGCACGTTTCAGAATGAGGACATCCATCCGTACATCGGTCAGGAGCTCCTGGTGGAGCATTTTCTGGTGTGTAAAACGTAAGATCTCCAGTAGATACTACTTCAGTTGCATAATCTCCAATTATCCAATGAATTAGGTCTAAATCGTGACAAGATTTTGCCAATATCACGGGATTACTGTCTGCTGCATTCTTATACCATCCACGTACGAAGCTATGACCAAAATGCCATATTGCCGAAACATTTTCAGAATGCTCATAATGCAGTATTCTCCCAATTTCTCCAGAATCTACAATTTCCTTTACTTTTTTGAAAAACGTTGTGAATCGAAGAACATGCCCTATCTGTACTAATCGGTTTTTTTCTTTTGCGAGTTTTTCAATGTGCTGACATTGTTCTAGTGTAGGCGCAATAGGTTTTTCAAGAAAGATGTTGTAATCCATTTCAAGTGCTCGGATTGTAGGTTTGTAATGCAATCGATCAGGAGTGCATACAAAACATACATCTGCAATTTTGCCAATTTGATCATTGAGCATGGTGTCCCATGAATCAAAACAAAGTTTGGGCTCAATTCCATGTAAATTTTGGAATCTTTTGCGTCGTTCTTCATTTGGGTCCGCAACTGCGATAAATTTCAATCTTTTTTGGTGTTTAAGAGCCCAATCTCCATATGCTTCAAATCCACGAGATCCTGCTCCACACAATACTGCAGTAATTGGTCCCGATTTAGGTTCCATAAGAAACTTTAGAAAACTAGGATTTTAAATTGTCAGATGAGTCAGAATTCAACTTAATGTTATTGAAGAATTTTCATAATTGCTTCGATTGATGCATCTTCTACCTGACGAGAATGATTTTGATGTACTAATCTTAGACTTTCTAAGATAATTCCTCGAATTAGATGAATTGTGAGTTCTACATCCACTGATTTGAATACTTTGGATTGAATTCCCACCAAAATTGTATTCTTTAGTATATCTTGATATGCGTCTTTAAACGCAGATCCTACAATTTCAGCTTCTATTGCATAATCATCTTCATTTGCTACATTTGCTTCCACATGTGGACGAGATATGCTGTAAATTTGCTGAAGTACGAATTTAAGTTTTTCTTTTATTGAAGAAATGGATTTTAATTCGATTTCAAGCTGAATTACATGTGCATCTGCGATTTTTCGATAAAAAAAGTAAAGGGCTTCTTCTTTCCCACCTTTAAAGTATTTGTAGATGGTTTTTTTTGACATCCCCAGACTTCTTACAACATCATCTACAATGGTTTTCTTCATACCGTACTTGAGAAAATACTCCATGAATGCATTCGCAATTTCATCTTTCTTCTGGGAATCCGACATCGTCCAAAATCACTATAGTTAATCTCCTTTTTGGTCCTAAAAAACATTCGTGGAATCTCTATCGAACAGTTAAATGAGATCTCAACCACTGGGAAAATACAGAAACTTAAATGAGTGTTATAGTATTCATCCACTTTAGTCTTAAATCGTATAGATTTGATCCTATTGGTAGGAAACTGCAGTTTCCTCTTATTTTTTTTCGTAACCATTATATTTTCTCACTCCTATTGTAGAGTAGTGAATTTTAGGATCTGATTTTATGGCAAGTGAAGAAGCATCAGAACAAATTACTTCGACTACGAAAAAATGGAAGATTGCCGAACCTCATGACCTTAGCCCAAGATCAAAGTGGTTACGAGATTATTATTTTAAAGGACTTGAGCGTGAATGGAACAATGAATATGACTCATATTCTACAGGCACCGACTGGGACCGTATTTGGGATGAACTCTCTTTCTACATAGTTCCAGAAGCGATGGGATTCATGGGCATTAAAACTAAAGGACCTTTCAACTCTTCTATTGATTTAATGGGTAAACCCGTGAAATTATCAGAAGATTTTTGGAATAAGTCTCTACCAGAGCGCCGCATGATATTTTTTGAAGAAGTTATATGTAATAACGTACCTCAAGAGATAGTAGGTCCGTCTTTACTAGGTGGATCAAGATTTAATGTACAATTAAGCAAATGCTTTACACCTAAGCAAGAAAAAGCATTCAACAAGGAATTAGTCAAAAAGATACGCCCAGCAATTTGGGAGTTTCATGATAATGGATTTGGAAATCTTGGACCTACCGGAGGACATTTGATTCCTGATTATGCAGGTGTTGCACGTCATGGATTTAAAGAACTACACCGACAAGCTCAAGAGAAATATGATTCATTAAGTGATAAAGAGAAACGTGGACCTATCGGGGAAGAAGTTCGTGCTATGATTCATGCAACTCTCATTCCAAAGAAATATGCTGAAAAATATGCTGAAGAATGTTTACGATTAGCTGGAGAAACAGAAGATCTTGAACGTAAAGCAGAATTAGAAACAATGGCAAAAAACTTAAAAATTGTACCATGGGAACCTGCTCAGACTTTCTGGCAAGCAGTTCAAGCGATTTGGATAGCACATATGCTTGTAATGGCAGAAGAATCCTATCCAGGACCTGGAGATAGTTGGGGCAGAATTGATCAATATCTTTATCCACTGTATAAGAAAGATGTAATTGAAGAGGGAAATATCTCAAAGGAATTTGCAAAAGACATCTTAGGATCTTTCTGGTTCCATTGTAATACAGCGTATGATGGACAAATGCGAGTTGGTGGAAATCAAGGAATAACTGCAGGATTTGGACAATTATTAACGTTATCTGGCTGTGGTCCTAATGGAGAAGATTTTAGTAATGAGCTCACTTACACCATGCTTGAGGTAATAGATGAATGGTCACCTATCCTTGAACCCAAACCTAATGTGCGATTACACCGAAACACTCCTGATAAATTGCTGGATACAGTTGTTGACATGGTAACACGTAGCCAAGGAGCACCATTTTTGTTGAATTTTGATGAACGCTCCATCGAGGGCATGGTTCTTGAAGGCATACCCAGGGAAGAAGCATGGGATTATGCGTGTGTAGGATGTTTAGAGAACACTATGCAAGGGAATGATAGATCCGGCACTGTTAACTGCAACACAAATATTTCTAAAAGTGTAGAACTCACCCTTTGGAATGGGGCAGGGAAGTTCCTCAAAGGAAAACCCATGAAAGGAACGAAACAATTCGGACCAAAAACCGGAAATCCTGAAGAATTCTCAACATGGGAAGAATTTTATGCAGCTTGGGAAGAACAAGTAAAATATATCATTAAATATACTGTAGACACCTACAACATAACAGAAAATATGCGTGCAGAATTTCTACCAACCCCTTATCTTTCGACTATAGTACGTGGTTGCATTGATAAAGGATTGGATATTCGTAATGGTGGTCCTGAAATTCGATTTATCACCATTGAAGGTGTTGGTTTTGGAACTTTAGTAGATTCATTACTCGCAATCAAGCATTTTGTGTATGATGAGAAGAAATACACTATAGCAGAATTGAAAAATGCACTTATCAACAACTTCCAAGGCAAGAAAGAATATGAAATAATGCAAACAATGTTGAAAAATCGTGGACCAAAATATGGTAATGACTTAGATGAAGCTGATGAAATTGCACGACGCGTAATGGAAACATGGTCTCAAGAAACCTTCAAATACAAAACGGATACTGATTTTCAATTCCGTGGGGGTATGTTATCATGGAATTATTGGGCAGGAGAGGATGCAGCATTCACACCAGCAACTCCAAATGGTAGATTAGCAGGTACTTTCCTTTCAAATGCAATTTGTCCGACGAATGGAGCCGACACAAGCGGACCAACTGCTGTAACTAACTCCGTAGGAAATGCATTAGGCGGGAAGACCGAAAACGGTGAATATATAAATTATCTCCCGAATGGTGCAAGTCATACGATCACTTTTAACCCAAGCCTCTTACGAGAAGAGGAATCAAAAGAGAAATTCAAAGCATATTTGCGTGGTTATATTGAGAACGGTGGAACAGCACTTCAAATCAACATTTTAGATGCAAAAATGTTAATTGACGCACAGAAGCATCCGGAAAACTATCCACATTTACTCGTTCGTATTACGGGATATAATACATATTTCGTATCTATTGGACGGGAATTGCAGGATGAAATTATCAAGCGCGAAATGCACAACATGTAATACCATATTTTTTTATTTTTTTACCGATGAACAGAAATGACAGAATCCAAACAAGGAAACATATTTGAAATCCAGAAAATGAGTACAGAAGACGGACCCGGTATTAGAACCACCGTTTTTATGAAAATCTGTCCTCTCCGGTGCGTATGGTGTCATAATCCAGAATCTTGGCACAAAGAACCCTCAATCCAGTGGTTTAGTGTAAAATGCATTGGATGTGGGACGTGCATTGATGTCTGTAAACAGGATGCACTGAAATTAGATGATACTGGAATGCATATTGATCGAGATAAATGCATAGCATGTTGTGAATGCGTAGACGCCTGTCCAAGTACTGCCCTAAGAAAGTTAGGAGAGTACTGGGATGTTGAAAGACTCGTGAAAGAAGTTGCAAAAGATCGGGCTTATTACGTTAAATCAAGTGGAGGTGTGACTGCATCCGGTGGAGAAGCCGCAGTTCAGGCAGATTTTGTTGTAAAATTTTTCAAGCGATGCAAGGAAGAAGGAATTCATACTGCTTTGGATTTAACCGGATTTCTTCCGAAAGAAACATATCAGTTGATTTTTCCGTATGTGGATTTATGGCTCTATGATCTTAAAGAAATCGATGATGAGAAACACAAACAATTTACAAATGTATCAAATAAGACCATTCTTGAAAATATTAAGTGGCTTGTAGGTGAAAATCAGCGTATTTGGGTTCGAACTCCTGTTATCCCAACCTACACAGCAACGGAAGATAATATCAAAGGAATAGGAAACTTCATCGTAAATGAATTGGATAATAAGATCGAACGATGGGATCTTTTAGCGTATAATAACCTCGCCAAAGCGAAATTTGAACGTATGGATTTAGATTGGCCCTGTAAAGATTTAGAACTCCTTAGTTGTGGGGAGATGGAAAGATTTCATGAAATTGCCCAATCAACGGGCGTGAAAAATGTAAAATGGTCAGGATTAACAAAGACCGAAAATGGAGAAGAATTTGAAAAGAAACCTCTCCAGAAAGCACCTCCATCATGTGGTGCATAATATTTATGTAAGGATAAGAAGAATAGTGAAGTGGAAAAAATGGCTAAAGAATTAACATGGAATAA
>JAEOTN010000041.1 GCA_016839865.1 Promethearchaeota archaeon
AGACGTTCTCGCACAAGATCGATCTATGCTTCTTATCATGAAAATTAAAATTCCCGAATCGGTTATTGTAGAAATCGAATTAATGGAGTAAAATAAAATGAGTGACGATTATAGTTCAGGAACTGATATAAATAAACCAGTTGTGGTTTCTAGAATAAAGAAATTAGACCGAAAGTACGGAAAAGTTGCAAATATTGATACAAAAATTCGCGATCCATTTATCCCTCCAGGCGTAGAGGACAAAATCCGTGAAAGCGTTGTAAAAAACCGTGGATTTACTCCCAATGATATCGCTCAAAAAAATGATGTCCGTGTCTCAGCAGCTAAGAAATTGTTGAAGAAATTGGAAGAAGAGGGATTAGTGGTACTAGTTTCTTCTTCTCGTCGATTAAAAATCTACCGAGGCAAAGATGCCAAGGTATAAAAAATTACTAATTCTTTATCTTCAATTGAATATCTATGTCGGAATTTTTTGATAATCTATTAGAAAAGATTGAGTTGCAAGAAGGTATTGAGGGTGTCCGGCAGATTCTTCTTTATATTTATCGTAATGGTTCAATTTCTGTAAAAAAATTAGCGCGATTAACTCATATTCCTGTTCCGATTGTATCAAAAATCGTAAACATCCTCAGCGAACAAAAACTCTTGAATCGATCCAAAAATGGGATTCAATTTTGGGAGCATGGGATGCAGTATGTCGAGAAATATTTCGGTTTTACGGGTTATGGAAACCAAAAATGTCCAACATGCAAAAGCCGATCTGCATATATCTCTGCGCTTTATGACCCATTGTTTGAAGTACTTAATCCAATATTTGAGAATCGACCATCAGTGGATACTACGCTCGATCAATCAAAAAACACAGTGGAGACCGCAATTCAACGAGCGAGTTATTTTTATGAAAAAGGGGCACTTGAAGGAAAACGAGTTTTATTTATTGGAGATGATGATTTCACTTCGGTAAGTGTGGGTTTACTGTCTAAAATCTTCTTTCCAAATGAAAAATTATCATTAATCCCCAAATCAATAACAATTATTGACATAGATGATCGGATATTAACAAATATTCAAGATCTTTTTACGAAACACCATCTTGACGTCCAATGCCTAAAATACGATCTCCGAGAGTCAATTCCTTCTGAATCGATGGGTACTTTTGATACTATCATTACGGATCCCCCTTATTCTACGAATGGACTGAATCTATTCTTATCCCGTGCAATAGATTTCTTGGATTTTGATGTCAATAAAGATATATTCCTATCATTTGCTCATCGTTCGCCTGACCAAACTCTGGAAATACAGAAAACATTGACCTCACTGGGTTTAACTGCGATGGAAATCATTCCAAGGTTCAATAAATATGAAGGATCTGAACTGTTAGGTAATGAAACTCAAATGATTCATCTAAAAACTACTAAAGAGACCAATGCAACAATAAAATCCAACGAAACATATGATTCGAAAATATATACTGGAGAAACTCATCCTTATATACGAAAATTTCAATGTGTTTCGTGCAAAACCATTATTGATGTAGGACCCGATTGTGAATATCCAACAATTGAACTATTGAAAGGAAGCTCTTGTCCCAATTGTCAAGGGAAGAAATTTGAACTAATTGAACGGAACCTGAAATTAGACTAATTTTGACAGAAATCTTATACTGTATTCTTTTTCTCTCGATAGAACTTATTTATCTATATGTATATCCATTTGAATTCACACATTTCAATAAAACGCAAATTTATATGGTTTACAATAAACCTCTACATACTCTCTATTCCTACTTTATGGTGAAAATTTGGATGAGTACAGACCAAGATTATAAATTTTTAAGCTCAAAATTTGAACAGATGAAGGATTACGTTCAAGTGAGTGATTTTCGAACCTTTCTTTTATTTAATTTAATCGATGAATCCGATTCCATGATCCAAAAACTCATGGAGGGAGGTCACTCGATGAGAACATTGCTTTATGACCCGCGTGGTGCATATTTATACGAATACGCATTATCCAAAGGGCGTTTGCTATTTTATGTTCAACAAGAGGATCCTGGCGTATCTGTCTTGGATAAGAAGAAGAATAAAGATTTTTTTGACAAAAGTCTCAGTACATATGAACAGAATAAGTTATTAAACAAACAAGACGATAAAATTGGAATTGTTCGTCTTACCTCAAAAATGGTTGAAGCTGATGACAACAACAAGGTTAAAACCAAATTTGAAGTAACACGTATTTATGACGATTTATTATCATTTCTTTTCGATATCGGTAAATCTAGATATGTCTTTGTCTTGGAAGGAGATAAGAATGAACCCAACATAATTTTCGCTATTTCTATACTCTTATCTAATGCATTAAATCAGGATTATGTCGCAATTCAAGCTTATATCGATAAAGATAAAAAATACACGGGACAGTTCATGAAAATCAATAGTGATGAATTCTCCTATGATAGTGTTGATGAAATAAAAGAATCGTCTCACAGTGAGATGTTCCATACGCAATATTTATTGATGGTTAAAATCAAGTCATTTACTCCACTATAACAAATTTCTCTTCCTTTTCTTTCAATAATGACTTCTTATCGAAATACTCTTTAGGAGATAAACCCCATATTATATCAACAAATTAAGATGATGGGAGAAATGTCGTTCTTTGATAATCAAGAGTATAGAAAATGTCCTTTTTGCGGCTATATAATGAGTAAACCGTATCCGAAGATCTGCCCCAATCCTACATGTTTGGAAAAGATTGATGACATATCACAAGATACTTTTAGTAAGAATATTCGTACTCAAAATGTACAATCCCATATCAGGGATATGTATAAACCTACAGATTTAGGAATAGAAACCGAAAAACCACGGGATGTACATACCATCAAAGTTAGTACAACCAGTGACGCAACCAAAGCAATCAAAGGAGTAAGGAAAAAAGTTAAGACAAGAATTACGGATTTGAAAAAAGATGTTATAGTAATACCATCTCTAGGTCAATACTTCAAGAATATCGGTATTGTGACAGAAGAACGTGAATCCTTCTTTAACAAAAACAAGGAGTACGAATATCTACAGGAACTATCTGTTAACTTAGACGCGATTGCTTCCATTATAATTGGTGGAGAAATTGATCGTCTTCTACTTCTCTCAGATGTGAGTAAAGCAATCGAAAAAGTCCTTTATATAAAAAGAGATGGGGTAATTTTCTATCTGTATGGACAATTCCCCGATAAGCAAGGGTATTTGATTTTGAATAACATGCGAAATGAATTATCTGGTAGTCTTGGAGGACGAAAACTTAGCCAATTAAACCCAGTTGATATCCATAATCTTAAATTGCGGTTTCCAAATAAAATAAATTTCATTTTGGAGAGATATACTAGGGATGCGACCGATTTTATCACAGATCGCCAAATCCCGAGTGTTGTCGATACACTCCGATTTGATTATTTTGGTATGAGTTACCAATCCATCGGAACTATATCAAAGATTTTGGGAGATGATTTGATTGACCTTCAACCTGGAGAAGATGAAAATACTGCGATTGATATGAAAGAGTCTGCAATCACCGCCAAAATTGAAGCAATTGCTGCAATTACAATAGCAAACACACAAGCCACTCCACAATATCTGACCGTAAAATTAGGCTTTCAGAAATTCCGATATTTATTATTTGAGAAACTGCCTAATGATTACTTCATTTACATGTTGGCTGAGGGAAATCTCAAACAATATGAAACAATTGCTGAAAGATTAAGGGAAATAGTAGAACCATATACACATAAACCATTCCGTGGAGATCTTGGACCATTTACAGATTTAAAAAGACAAATTTCTGATTTTTTCCAAATTCGGACATTTTAGTCCAATTTTTTATTCTCGTTTTTCGAATTTTCTAAGTTTCTTTCATATTGAAATGAGAATATTAACAAAGTAGTTGCCAGTAAAATCGCATATTTGCACATTATACTCGAAATAGAGGGTTTAGTTGAGAAATCGATTATAACGGTTATAGCCATTGGAAGTAAAAACGAAATATAACCAATTAGAACAATAATCGCATTTCTATTCAAGTCTTTTTTGGACTTCTTTCGATTCACAATAAATGCTATGATAATTAGTAATAATGCCCAAATGATATATCCGAAGTAAAATATACCATAGAAATTTCCCAGTGGATAATTATATGTAGCGTAAAAAGGATTACAAGTCAAGTCTGTAAACGCATTAGGCACTATGCAGTAATATACTGAAAGTCCAATACCAACCAGGATTCCAGACCAATTGATCCAATGTTTAAGTTTGGTAACATATGAAGTTAGTAAAACTCCTAACGGTGGGAGAAAAGTTATCGAAACTAGCCCCATTCTTCCAATAATATTGGGATCAATACCAATACACACCAGAAATTCCATTAATTGATATACTTGGAGGAATATCATAAGTGAGATTATCCATACGAACTGTGGATGCTTTCGATTTTTAATGATTATAATTATTAAAAATGCGAATTCTATAAAGAAGAAAATAAGAGATACGAGACCGTCCATTTGTCGAGCCAAATTTTAAATTATTCGTAATCTGTATCTAAATTCTCTTCTTTCTGTTCACGGGCTGCCATCTTTTTCTGCCATTCATCTTGAGCTTCTTCTTTTTCCTCATCAGTTGAGTCAGCCCATTCTGCGACAACCCAATTAGAAGCACCAGTTTCTTCATCTTCTTCTTTCTTTACTGAGATTCCTATGGCTTTAATTTCATCCTTGTTAGTTCGCCATAAATCCCAGAAACCTGAAGTTGGGACTCCGTTTCGCACCTTCATATGATCTTCTTTCGATCTTACATACACAACTCGCCATTTTCCATTATTATTCCAGCGAATAAGTTTCTCCACATCTTCTGGATTTAACGCCATAGAGATCGTTAATCTCAAGAATAATAAAAAACTTCCTAGAGTGCTTCTTAAAATGTTAATAGATTTGACCTAAAGAAAAGCCAAGACCGTAGTTGCTATAATTACCAATCCTGCAGTTAAGCGTAAGTATGGTCTAGCTTTAACTCGAAACACATTGATTTTTTCATTTGAGATTCCTAAATGCAAAATGATAAACACAGCGATAATAGGAATTAAAACTCCTACG
>JAEOTN010000241.1 GCA_016839865.1 Promethearchaeota archaeon
GGAGTTTTTGCAATTCTTTTACTTCTTCATCATCTAAGTCCTCATCCAGGGACAATTCTTGTTGTATAGCACTAAGATCTAGAGTTTGTTCTAAGGATTCTATTTCTTCAATTACAGGGCTAGATGATTCCTGACTCGATGATTCAGTTAGGGACTCATCAGATGGAATTACTGATTTACCATTGGATTCCATCAAATCTCGTAAATTCTTCTTTAGAGAATCGTTCAATTTGCGTTTGAATTTTGATTCGGGTATGCTACTGGAAGTATATTGGAGATTTTGTAGAGATAACTCTTGATCAAGGGTAAACATGAATTGAGGATTTTTCTCAAGACCATTGATTTGTTGAATAATTGTGGTATAATCTTCACGAAGTTGTTTATATTCCTCTTTAAAATCATCTAATTTTTGCTGGAAGTTAGATGATGAAACTGAGCCTTTTAGAGTAGTTTTTTCAATCGTATCTGAGCTCCCAATGCCAATTCCGACTACATCATGGATTTCTTCTTTGATTTTTCCGATTTTTTTTATGATATTGGGCACAGCTTTGTAAAGTTTTTTTAACGTTGAAGCTCCCTCAACTCCTGAATCAGATGAGTTTTGAAGAAGAGATTCTGCTTCAAAATCAAATCGTTCAAATTCGGCAATCGTACTTGCAGTGTTGTTTTTTAGCTTCTCCAAATTAGTGACTGCATCCCAATGGAATTTTTCAATTGCGTCTAATGCATTATCCATGAATTCCACTGCGTATTGAGTATGTTTGAAATGACCATAGTCAAACCCAACTAATTGCGTCCGTTTTCGCATGAATTTGGCTATAGATGCTTCCTTGATATCTCCTGATTTATCTTTCGAGGAGATTTTTTTCGGTTTTCTTGGTTTGGAATTAGATTTTGTTGATGTTTTGCTTGTTTTTTTACTAGACATTATTGTTACGCCAGATTGTTCACATTAGGATTTTTTCAATATTTTTAGGATGCTTAAACTCCCTTAGAAATAATGATTAGAATCGATGGTTAATCTTTATCGATTTTAATTAAACTACCAATAATGATTTGTATATAAATTTTAGGAGATCATGGATTCACAAGTTTAATATCAATTCTCTCAGAACAAAAAATGAAAAAGATGTTGTTGTTTTTGAACCAATATCTTGTTATTTATTTAGCAATTTCTTGATTTGGGTTAAAATTTCAGCACTACAGATTTGCTTCGTTGATAGTGGTACATGAATTATGGATTTGGCTTCATCAATAATATATAATTCATTCGTGGGAGTCTCAAATCCTCTCTTATCTTTTCCAACATCGTTTGCAACTATGAGATCTATTTTTGAATCTATCAAACGAGCATATGAACGTTCTATTAACTCTTCTTTGGAAATGTTAGATTCAGCTTTGAATGCAACGATGAGTATGTTCTTGTTTATTTTCCGAACTAAGCGAATAATTTTTTGAGTTGGAATAAACTCAATTGCTATTTTTCCATTTGTTGACTTAATTTTATCTGGATGTATATTCTTAGGTTTGAAATCACAAATCGCAGCAGTAGAGATGAAAACATCATACTTTTTGGTTTGTAATTCAGTTTTAGTAGCACTCCAGTAATCATCCGATGTCTCAACGTTAATAGTTCTTACATTCAGCGGAGGTTTTAGATGAGTTTTTCCTAGAATTAATACTGGATCTCCTTGTCGGGACTTAATTTCTTTTGCTAATTCAATCCCCATTCGACCGGTCGAAGGATTTGACAAGAATCGGACTGGATCCAAATATTCTCTACAAGGACCAGCGGTTATTAGAAAGGATTTTCCTTTAAGATCGGATCGTGTAATTAGTTTTTTTATAACATGTACAACAATTTCATCGATTAACGCGATTTTAGCCTTACTTTCTTCCACGCGAGGGAGAATAATGTCAACACCTAATCCTTGCAATTTGGCAATATTTTCCTGAACAATAGGGTGATTATACATACTTTCATGCATTGCAGGAACAATAATTATTGGAGTTCTACTACCAAAAGCAGTCGTTACAACGGTTGTTACAGGTGTATCATCTATGCCACCAGCTATTTTTGAAATTGTGTTTGCCGTTGCAGGAGAAACTAAAACAATATCTGCTTTTCCCAGTTTACCGGGACGTTCTCCAGCCAATACTATGTGCTCAATCTCTCCAGTGAGTTTAGTAATTACCGAATTCCCAGTCGCCCAATGTAGTAAATTAGGATGAATAAGTTCAGTAGCGGCGGAACTCATTACACAGTAAACTTCTGCACCTTTTCTCATCAATTGCCGACATAAAGCGGGTGTATTTGTAACTGCAACGCTTCCAGTTACACATACACAAATGGTTTTTCCTTCTAACTCAGTGGATTCAGATCCGATTATGTCTTTAGAGGGATGATCGGGTTGCATGGCTTATTCATCTTATTCATGGAGTGTACACACTTAAGTTTTTAGAAGGGAAGCTTCTAGTCTTCACCTTTCTTGGGGACATAATAATATTCATTAATTGATTTCTGATAACTGTCAAGTTTAGATCCTTTCTTATTTACGCGTGGTCTACCTGTAGTAGGATCCCTACGGAATGTAACGTCCATATTCTTAAGGAACTGGTTCATGCCTGAGCGTAAATCTTGGGGAGGAGTTGTTAATCCTTCATTACCAGGGATACCTTCGAAAACCAATAGAGAATCCGAAATGAAGTCTTGAGAGATGATATCGTGTTCTACAACAAATGCACATTTTTTAATCTCTTCTATCGATCTACGTATCACCAAAGATGCACGTAGTCTCATTTCTACATCCAAAAAGGCCGAAGGTTCATCAATTAAATAAATGTCTGCAGGAGTTGTTAGACATTCTGCAATTTTCACTCTTTGTAATTCCCCACCACTTAGTTCATTTAAGGGTCGTTCAGCTAATCTAGTTAATTCGAAATTATCTAGAATTCTCCGTTTATAGGTTGCTGCAAAATCTCCACTCATTTTTATTTTTCTCAAAATGTCTTCTACTTTTACATCTTCTTCTCCTGAGAAATATTGTGGTTTGAGAGCAACCTTTAATTCCTTTATGTCAACAGTACCATGATCGGGACTAATCTCATTAGCTACTAAATTAATAAATGTTGTTTTTCCGATTCCGTTTGGTCCAAGAATACCGATCACTTCTCCTGCATGAATTTCTCCCCCATATACGGTGAGTTTGAAATCACCAAGAGTTTTCACCATGTCAGGATATTCAAACAAGACATTTCCAGTAGTAAACATGGACTCTTGAGGAGGACGAGTGTGAAACTCAATTGCTTGTTCCCTAAACCGCATGTTTTCATCCCGAATATAGCCACTAAGGTAAGTATTTATACCAACTCGTACTCCATGAGGGTGTGAAATAATACCATATGCTCCTGTGGAACCGTAAAGTAAAGACACATAATCGCTGAGATAGTCAAGAATTGCCATATCATGTTCTACAACAACGATAGTTTTTCCTTGCTGAGAGAGTACTCGTATAGCTTCGGCCATCTTCAGACGTTCTTTCACATCTAAATAAGATGTAGGTTCGTCAAAAAGATAACAAAAAGCTTCCCGTAAAATAGCTGCAGCAATGGCAAACCGTTGGAGTTCTCCCCCACTTAATACGGATACTTCCCGATCTACGATTTTATCCAGTGACAATGAAGGTATTACCCATTCATATGCCTCTCGTTCATCTATTTTCTTTAGGATATCTCCCACTTTACCGGTTACTTTTTCCGGGATTTCTGTAATATTTTGAGGTTTGTATACAACTTTTTGGGTTTGGCCTTTAATATTTTCTAGAAATCCTTGCAGTTCCGAGCCTCGGAAATAAGCGATAATGTCATCCCAGGTAGGTAATTCGTCCCCGATTTCCTCAAATTTACCAAGGTTCATTTTTATCTCTCCTGCTAGAATCTTTAAAGCAGTGGATTTTCCGATTCCATTTTGGCCAATTACCCCTAGAACTTTCCCATTTTTTGGAGATAACATTCGAAACAAGCTAAATCCGTCCGGTGCATAACGGTGGGTCCGATCTTTTTTTAGCTCATCAGGAACATTTACTATGGTGTAGCAATGAAATGGGCATTTTTTCACGCACATGCCACAACCAGTGCAAAGACTTTCATGAAGATACGGAAATCCGTCGTCCTCTAGTGTAATTACTTCCACGCCAGTCCTACAAATAGGACAGTGTTTGATACAAGGCTTCATAGGAGAGTTTGCACATTTTTCTGGTTGGCATATATCTCGATTTAATACAGCTATTCTCACGAAGGTTCACGTTAGGTAAAGGTAGAAATTGTAAAAATTTTTCTCTTACCTTTGATTGATTTGCGTTATAATGAGTGAGGAATACGCAATTCACTGGTTAGAAGACATTATTGATGAAATCATTAAGAGAAAACAAAACCCGATAGTAATTTCTGCTGGAAAGACTCCTTCTGGGCATGTTCACATTGGTTTCATGAGAGAATTGATAATTGGTGATTCAATCAGTAGGATCCTAAAGAAAAAAAGAAAAACAGTGAATTTTCGGATTTTTTTTGATTCATTTGATGCTGCAAAACGATTTCCTCCCTATATCACTAAACAATATGCAAAAAAATATATCGGTAAACCTTTTGCACTTATTCCCCCTCCTTTCGATGATATTCCAGCACAATCCTATGGGGAATACTTTGGAAAAGAATTAGCGAATTCATTAAGAGAGTACGGGATTAAAATTGATGTGATCTGGACGCATGATCTGTATCAAACTAAGGAGATGCATGAAAAAATCCGGATCGGGCTCCAAAAACAATCTCAAGTTAAATCAATTATATTATCTCATCTCACACATGCATTATCTGAAGAAGAAAAAGAAGAGAAAATTGCTAGTTATAAAAATTGGATGCCTGCTATGGTAGTTTGTGAGAATTGTGGACGGACGCAAATAAAAAATGATGAAGGAGAAATTATTCCAAATCGCGTCATTAAATACTTCAAATCCAAAGATATGGTATCTTATGTGTGCCCAGCTTGCGAACATCATGGAGAAGAATCTATTTCAAGTGGTAAAGTGAAATTGAATTGGAGATTAGATTGGCCTGCAAAATGGTCATTAGATCCAAAAAATGTATATGAAGGTTCAGGGAAGGATCATTTTACAAAAATAACAGGATCTTGGGATGTTGCAGTAGATTTGACCCAACAAATATATGGATATGAAGGTCCTGTTGGATTAGGTTTTGAATGGATTAGACTGGGAGATAGCGACATGGGAACGAGCAAGGGTGTTGTTATTATGCCTAAAACATATTCCGCGATGGGTGAGGCTGAAATTCTACGAATGCTTGTATTAACTACTAACCCAACACGTCATATTTCATTCAGAATTGAAGAATTGGCTCTCCTTTATGATGAATTTGAACGTATAGAGCGCGTTTACTATAATTTAGAGGAACCATTTGATATTCAAAAGAAGATTGAAGAATACAAAGAACGCAAGAAAAAGGAATTAATCAAAGAATGGGAATCGGATATATCCAAAGAAATTAATCGTCAGATTAAGGAAGAAAGAGATGTCGATAAAAAGAAAGCTATAGTTAAAACAAAAAAGAAATATATTAAGAATAAACTTGATGATCGACTAAGATCTGATTTAGATTCTAGTTTGGGGAAATATATTCAAGGAATCGAAAAGAACGAAATGAAGGAATTTAATCGGCAAAAAAAGGAAATAGAGTTTCTTTACCCATTAATCCGTGCCAAGCGAGTTACAAGCCATTGTCCACCCCAAATCCCCTTAAAGTTCCTAGTTAACATGGTACAATTAAAAAAATTCATATCTTTTGATGAAATTCTTAGAAAGGCACAGCATACACAAGTCCAGAAAAATATACCTTCTACTATTTCCAAGTCATATCTCCAAAAACGACTACGACAAACCGCCAACTGGTTAAAACATATAAAGAATCTGATAGAATATGCACCTAGTCAAGAAGAAAAAGACAGATTAAGCAGTAAGGTGGATATTTTCGACGTACCCAAGACTGTGACTCGAGATATAATCAATCAGTTGGAACTCGACCAAAAGGATAGCTTGAAAGTTTTCTATACTTGGGTAAACTCTATTGATGAACTGACTGAGAATAATCTTAAAGATTCTATGATAAAAATTCGGGAAAAAACAGGTATTGACGCAAAACGGTTATTCCAAGCAATTTATTTGGTGTTGATAGGACGTTTAGTGGGTCCACGCTTAGGTCCATTTATGAGTATGATGGATTTACAGTGGATTCAAGATAGATTTTCGGTGTTTCGGTAAAAATTTATCTTATCCCCTTGGCCAAAATGAAATTACCACTATTACAATGATCGCTACTACACCTATTCCTATAGGGATATACATTCTTAGTTTTCCTTTTTTATCCCGTTTTTTCACTGCTTCTTGGCACTCTTCTGAACAATAATCTTCTCCCGGATCAACCATACGATTACATATGGGGCAATGCTTGTGAGGATAAACCGTTGTAGAAGTACTATCAGATTCTTTTAATTTGTCAAATTTGTAGGATTTTTTACTCATAGTGATCACAAAAGCGTAGGTGTATCAATTTTAAATTAAAGTTAAACTTTCGTGATTAAAATAAAAAAAATTAAAAAATTAGGGTCCGTTAGGATCCGTATTAAAATCAATTTGTGATTGAAATGACCGAGGAAAATAATACTCCAAATAAAGATGTTGAAGAAACCAAAGAAAATGGTGGTAAAAGTAAATTTGTTTTTCATTGCACTCAATGTGGATGGTGTTGCGAACACCGTGGACCAATTCCTATTACATTTTGGGATCTTCAAATGTGGGCGAAAAACGGTGTTTTAGACAATTTCATGGCATATCTGAAGATCAATATTACCAGTACGGGAGCTTATCATCTCATCCTTTCACCTCTTAAGTTTGATCCCTACAAAAAACTACTGGAACAACAGCAAAAACTTATGAAAGAAATGGTGAAAGAAAAAGCCAAAGAGGCAGAGAAAGATGGGAAAGTAGATTTAGAACTTGCTGATGATGAACCAGAAGAGGAGATAGAACCAGATATTGATGAAATTCGATGTCCTTTATTTAATTTGGAAAAACGAGAGTGTTTAGTATATGAATATCGTCCATTAAGCTGTCGTACCTATCCATTAGAATATGATGGAGAGGGATTCAACGTAGTTGATGAGGATAACTGTGAAGGCATTGGACAAGGCCCTATGACGAAGGAAGAACTGAAAGAAATGCGTGATAATGCGAAATTAGCCTTTGAACAAATGGCAACTATGCAAGTATCTATTCCTGTATTGTTCAACGTGATTCGTCAAGATCCCATGCTTAAACAACAAATGCAATCAGAATTTTATATGGAAATCATGCAACAGCAACAAAAAGCAATGGAAAGTATGGATCCTGAAGATAAAAAGAAGTTAGACGAGATTTTGCAACGAAATCAACCAGTTGAGGAAGAGACTAAGCCTCAAGAAGAAAAAGAAGAGAAGAAAGAAGAATAAACTAACATAATTCGAAAGGAGATACAATCTCTTTTCCAAATTTTCCTTTCATTTGATAAAGATCTGCTCTTATTTTCTCCAATGTTTGGGAAAGCGTGTCAGGAATATTAGGTTCGGTTTTATAAAATTCATCAATTCTCTCAAGTTTCTCTAATAAATTGTTTATCCGAATTGAAAATTGATATGCATATTGTTCCTTTGTATAGATACGATTTAATACATCTTGGAATAATTGTTTTAAGTCCTTATATCTTGGAATATATCCGATTGGGGTTTTTATCGCATCAAATTCTTTATGAACTCTTCCTTCCGCCCATAATACCCATATTTTCTTATCCACTTTTTCATTGCAATAGGTATTGTCAATTTTAAGGAAATAATTAGTGGCAAATATTCTTGGTGGTTTTTTTAAGCGTTTTCCGAATTTATAATGGTTTGACAGATATTTCCCTAATGAAACCACTAAAAAATCTAAATTAGCCATGGGATTACATTTTCTCACTCCAGTTTTACCAAGTGTAGCTGAAGTAGTCTCTGATTCAATACTAGCTCCAATGAATACTCCATGTTCCCAAGATAAACTCTCACACACAGGAACATTTGTGTCAGAATCTCGACCTCCATAAAAGATCCCATCCACTTTGACACCGTCAGGGTTATTCAAATTTTCATCTATATTTTGCAAGTCACGGATTCGGATTGTATATCGCGCATTCGGATGGGAGACGTGTACGATATTTCCATCTTTATCTTTTACACCTTTCTTCCATGTTCCAAAGTGATTTCGTCCAGATTCCGGACATGGCATACCCATTCCTTTCCAATAAGATTTTCCCTCAGAGACTAAAACATTAGAGAAGATGAGCTCACGTGGTGTGACTAACACATGATGAATAAAGGGATCATCCCGTGGGTTTACATCTTTTATAATTCCAAATATTCCTGATTCGATGTTTACAGCTTTTGCGTATCCTTTTTTATGGTCTCGAATATATGCAATATCGTCACCTACGACAGTTTGTCCTGGTATCATTGCCGTTGACGTTTTCCCACAGGCACTTGGATATGCTCCACAGAAATACGTAATACGATTTTTTTCTGCGGGTCTTACACCCATAATAAACATATGCTCCGTCAACCAGTTTTCATTATTTGCTTTATAGATTGCCAATCGGAGAGCGTGTTTTTTTAATCCCAGACTATTTCCGGCATATTGGTTATTTACCGATAATACCTTATTTCCTAGTAAGTCTATGTAAATTCGGCGTTTATCGATGTTTTTGGTGACGTGATTTTCTAGTTCACCAGCAGAATGGACAAATAGGAAGAAATCTTCACTGCCATTTAATCGTTTGAATTCTTGGAATCCCTTTCGATATAAGATATCCTCAGAATGGGCAATATAGAACGAATCAGTGATTTGCATTGCACATTGAGTGAATCGGGATTTCACAGGACCTAATGCGAAGAAACATACTAGCATCTCCTTTCCTTTCATAGCGCCTGTCATTATTTCTAGAACTTCAGACAAGCCTTGATCTCGATCCAAAGTATTGATTCGGTTACTAAGAATCATATCTTTGCTGATTAGGGTTCGAGAATTTTCCTTATCTCGTGCTTGATCATAATATCCATCAAAATGAATCGTATGACCAGAAGTTCCAAGCGGTGTTTCTTCTCCTAACTCAATCGCTTTTTCCCTAATGTAGTCAAAATCTTCTTCAGCATCCGTAATTACTTTAATACTGGCAGGTTGTAATAATTCAGCGTATTCTTCTACAATAGAGATTACATGTTCATTTTTTAGTTCTTTTAATCGTTCTAAAGCTTGACCTTCTACAAAAGGCATTGTATTCACACTATGGTTCTGAGTAGGATTTCAAATGATGATTTCAAGTATTAATATTTTACTGAACAATGGCAATTTCTTCATCCAATTACAGCGAAATCATTAATTTTCTTTACCGAAATGGGAAAAAAAGGGGAATGGTCGAGACTTTGAAAATCGTTCAAGGATTGTTTTTAATTTTGCTCTAAGGATTTTGGTATAATTCTTTTCCACAATAAGGACAGACTAAATACGAGCTATCAATTTGCCTTCCACAATGCATGCAATAGATTTTTTTTACAAAATTTGCAGAGTTTTGAGCCAGAAACATACTTTTTTGTCTTCGTTTCGTTAGTACCACAACAACTGTAATGGTAATTGCAATCACTGCCAAAATAACAAGAAGTATTGGCAGATATTCTAGAAGATTTACCCAATCGAAAACAATATTCACATACAAGAGGATAAGATAGTCTTCAACACCACCATCCGAATCTCTAACTGTTATCCATAAAGTGGAGAAATATCTCAATTCTTGACCATTTTCAGAGACTATTGATTGCTGAGATACTTCTGTTGACCCCTTAACGCTATAGAATTCTAACCGTGTTGGAATTTTAAACTGGCCCTTAAATTGCTGCAAATCGTTATTGTAAGAGAGGATTGATGTAGGAATTGTATTAGGATACAATATGTCGAATGAAGAACTTACACTCGTAGCCGCTGTATAGTATGAAATAATATAGAGGTCTTCAGGATCATCCTCATAACTTATAGTTTCGTTAACTTTTACTGATAGATCAATTTCCCCTAGGTTACTTACTTGTTGAAAATAAAATAATGTATCTGTCCGAGTATCTTCAAATGGTATCGTATTAAAGAACGAATTTTCCTCGTCTATCTCCGGGATGTGATTCGTGATACGAAATAGAGAACGAGTAACCTCAAAACTGGTAAAATTGTTCAGGGAGGATGCAACAGTAAAAAATACAAATAATCCACTGTGTTCATTTCCTGAAATTGAAAATGTGTGAGTGTACTGCATTCCAGCTTGAGTCATGTTTGCTTTATATGCTCTTATTGAATGTTCACTGTAAATAGATTCAGGTGTTAGGCTTCCATACAATGTAGAATTCATTCCTAGAGAATTTCCTGTGTATTCAATAATATTTTCAGAACCTGGAGCACGGGATATTTCGGAAGATGTTAATGTAGAGTTTCCAAACTCAACTAAATTCGATTCATTAATACTAAACAGTGTATATTCTTTAGTTATAAGTCCCGATGGCGAAGTAATATTAATCTGGATTTTGTATGGAAGATAATTTGAAGTTCCTAATGAAAATGATGTATTGTAATAAATCCCATTACCATTGGATAAGAGATCAAGAGAAATGATGGTTTCCAGCGGAAATATTATAGACGCATTTAGCGAAACACCATTAATTTTATCGTTAATTGGGATTCCAGAAATAGGATCTACAATTGATAAATATAATTCCAAATTTTCACTTGTTTGAATTGTAGAATTAAAGGTTGATACAATTCGGTAATCATAGGTTGCTTGTTGATTTAAATACTCAAATAAATTTAGGATAATTTTTTTGTGGTCTTCCTCATTCGAATTTGTAAATACATCATTTCGCATCCAATGAAAATCAGACCACACAACTACTTTACCACCTGATTGTGATTCATGTGAAGCGACTACAGTTTTATCTTGTAAACTAGCAATGGATTCTGCATGAAGTCCTACTTCTAATGTTGCACCATACCAAAACTCAAATTGTTCTTCATTATCAAACACAGGTGAATCTACATCTAAATCTGAGACTTGATGTTTATCGAGCGCATATCCAAATCCCCGATCAGTATAATCAAGAATATTTTCATTATTAATAGAGATGGTTGTATTGAGATGGTTTAATAAAGAATTAAGCGAATCTACAGCCATTGTCTCATAATTTGTACCTAAAAGGAGAATTGACCCATTATTCTCCAGAAAATATTTTAGTGCATCTAACTCCATGTCTGTATAACTTAGAACCGGGGTTTGTAATACAACAATATCCATTGTAGATAAAAGATCCTGAGTTAAAAGACGAGACTTTAATTGAGATTGGGTAGTTTTAGTCCAATTTTCCATCTCGTACACTAGTTTATATCCACTGTTATGAAGAATTTTCATAGCGTCATAAATTTCGATTTGGGAATACCCACTTGGCCACTCGGGATATAAGTCGTTAAGACCATGAAGGGAATCAAAATAAACACGTCCAATGGGAAATGTAATATTGACAGCGTAGTCTATTTGTTCTAGTAAATCTCCTGTTCCTGAGTCGTTAATCAAAATTGAACCGGTTTCCATTCCAATGGTGGCATTTTCAAGAATTTTTAATTCGAATTGGAGATGCTGGACTGAATGGTTTGAGTAAGTTAATGAAGTAGTATTTGTGGCAAAGTTCAGGTTTTGGGAGTCTGGAAGTATGATATCTAACGATTTAGACGTATTTTTTGCAGAGAATATGGAAATGTTGAAGATTTGTGAGTCTCCAGGATATTTTAACAGATCAACAGGTTCGTACGGGATGATATCAGGGAATGCTTGCACGATTTCATAAGGATCTGATAATGAATCTAACCAGTTGATTGATGCAGTCACGTTGATGATACCAGCACCAATACCGTTTGCCCCATACATTCCAACATAATGATCGGGAAGATAAGCTCCTTGATAAAGTGCAGCTCGTACTCCTTCAGGAGTTAAATTTGGGTAAGCTTCAAGAATTAGTGCTATAGCTCCTGAAACCATAGGAGTTGCCATACTAGTTCCAGAAAGTGCAAGATAGTCAGAATTTAATCCAGAACCAGATATTTGACTATCTGTATAACGTCTACTATAACCAATAAGCGAATTGCGGCTTTCTGGGGCGATTATTTCATGTCCAGGAGCTAAAACGTCTGGAATAACATCATTCATATAAGAGGGTCCAATTGAACTAAAGCTGGTTAGTTTTAAATTTCTATTAATTGCACCCACGGAGATTACAGAGGGAGTTGATCCGGGGTGTATTCCGGTAAGGTGTAATGGGCCATAATTGCCTGCTGCTGCAACGGGAATAATTCCATGGTTTGCAGCTGATTCTAATGCAACAGAAATTGGATGATACACACCTTCTTGGAACTTTGTTCGGAAACTCATGCTTATAATGTCTGCGTTATCTTGAGTGATGATCCAGTCTACAGCATCAAGTACATCCGAATCCGTTATCCCACCATTATTATCCAGAGTTTTTACATTTAGTAATGAGGCACCAGGTGCTACTCCTTGATATTTACCCGATGAGGATGCTCCATTTCCTGCAGCAATTCCTGCAACATGCGTACCATGTCCATGAATATCGAAATAATCTGAACTATTTCGAAATCCCTCATCTGATGCAAAGTTTATATGAGATATTTCAGTTGTTTTTGAGGCAAAATCTACATGTTCTGAATAAATACCTGTGTCAAGTATTGCTATTCTCATTCCCGATCCATCAAATGGAAGTTCTGTTGCTCCTATTGCGTCTAACCACCAATTTTCCTCATCAACTAGTACTGAACTGGAGGGAGTGTCTTGATAGTCCACTTTGTAAGTGGAGTCTAGATAAAAATGATTAACGCTTGAAATTGACATTAATTTTTCTTTGGTTTGATACAGATCATCCAGAGATACTTCAATTAAAGCGATAGGAAAATTATCGTACTGCTTTTTGAGTGTATATTCCAAACCTACTCGATGTAACAATTCATTTTGAGTTGAAAAAGAGACCCCATAATCGAACACTACTAGAACTTTTACCTCCCTGTTGGGAAAACGATGCATTTCTTCAAGTAATTGTTTCCCAAAATATCCTGAATCAGTGGAAAGAACATTGGAAGCAGTTTCGGCTATAACAAATTCGTTCTCTTCTTGAAAAAAAAAGGCATCCTTCCGGGAATTAGATTGTTGTATGAATTCAATTTGGGTTTGAATCTTAGGATTTTTTCCATTGTAATACGCGAGCAGTATTGAGGTCATAAAAAGGAAAATAAATCCTATACTGAAAAGTAACATTCGAATTTTGTGTGGTCTTCTCACTATTTCCTACCATTTGGTATTTAATGTCATGATGTTGAATTTCCTTAAAATATTTGATTAGAATTTTTCGTAATGATTTGATTGGAAACACTTATCGTTTTAGAAGGATTGACCAAAAAACTATATAAATAAGTTAGTCAAACATTAGCTACCTAGGTGGTATGAAGTGGAAGAATTACGAAAGAAATTAAAAATTACTGATAGTGCGTTGCAATCCTTGAATGATTTGATTTTAGACCCTAAAAATGCCTTAATCAACGATCTCTTAAAAGTTGTGGAAAAGTATGGTGGTACAGAAGAGATTAATCGGAAAGCAATCGAAGCAAGAAAAATGGAAAATTTAATGTCTAAACTCCAGAATGTGAATCCTAATTATGTAGATGATATAAAATGGCTTCAGAAACAGCGAGATGAGCAAAATTTTATTCGAGCCGAGGATTTTCAAAAGGATATTCTTAAGGATGAATATGATCCGACTGTTTTTGATGATTCTCTCGCCGTTACTCTTGAATTATCTGCGATTCAATATTTCCCCTTCTTGATCGATGTAGCAAAACGTGCAATTGAACACAAAATTATGATGCCTCGACGAGTAATTCGTGTTAGAAACATGAAGGAACAAGAAGAAGATGGAGATCTAATTGCAATGGCAATGGGTATGCAAATTATCGGTGCTTCCTATGTAGAAACTCTAGATACGAAGGGTACTGCTCCTGGTCCCGATGGATTACCCGTTAATGTGCATTTAGGGGGGCCAGACACAATTACGGGATATTTTGGAGGAGTAGGTCAGCCAAATGATTATGCGCTAAAATGGATTGATGAGTTCTTGTATTACTTTACAAACTACGGAGTTAAGCAGGTATTGAATATTAATCCTGGTACCGTTTTGTTAGGGTATTTCCTTCATAAAATGGGGATTGATAACGAATTCAAGATTTCAGTTTTTATGGGTAATGATAATCCCTATTCTTGTTTGTGGACACTCTTAACAGCAAAATTGTTCTCAAGAGAGGATGGTACAAGTCCACTTATCGGATTCAACCTATCCAATGCAGTGAATAACCAAACCATAGAGCTTGCTGCACAAGTACGAAATCAATTTGGGTTCAAAGATGTCGTTCGACTTGAACACCATATTACAGAAACCTTCAAAAGTATTGTAAGACAACCTTATGATCGGCGTGAAGAATTGGTAGATTTAGCAAAAAAAGTCAGTAATGTAAGCGCTAAACATGAAGGAGGAATTCCAGATATTGATAAAACCAGAGAGCATCCCACAGATATATTGGATTATTTCCTTAGCAAAGAACAGATTCAGGAAATGGGGATTATGGACCATTTGAGAATAAATGTTCTCGACCGATTGGATGCCGTGAATTCCACTGCGAAAATCTTAACTAAGAATAAGCTGTCTTTTCTAGCGGCCAAGAATTTGCACTATTACTAGAAACAAAGGACTGGAGATGAAAAAACATGTCAAAATTTGAATTTCGACCAAAAGGAGTAATGCCAGCGCTGGTTACACCTTTTAACAAGGATGAATCTATCAATGAAGAGCAACTACGTGCATTGGTGCGTAGGCATATTGAACTAGGGGTGACGGGTTTAGTACCATGTGGAACCACCGGGGAATTTGTAAACATGACTTTTGAAGAACGACTAGAAGTCATAAAGATTGTAGTGGATGAAGCAAATGGAAAAGTTCCAGTGATTGCAGGAACAGGGGAGACAGGAACCAAATTAGTAATTGATGCAACCAAGAAAGCTACGGATATTGGAGCAGATGCAGCAATTATTGTTTCTCCTTATTACCTTAAACCGAAAGCTAAGGGGTTATATGATCACTATGCAACCATTGCTGAAAAAACAGATATACCAATTGTCTTGTATAATATTCCTGTTTGCACAGGCTATAGTATTCCTTGGACAGTGATCGAGGATCTTGCAGATATTGATAATATTGTTGCAGTAAAAGATTCTAGTGGAGACCATCGCTATTTTGCAGCATTGCTAGAAAAAGTAAGTGATAAAATCTCCGTCTTGATAGGTTGGGATGAGAATGTTTTAGCCGCATTCACTGGGGGGGCTGCTGGATTAATATTAGCTTCCGCAAATGTTATTCCTGAGATATATCTGGAGATGTTTGATCTCGTAAAGAAGAATAAGCTAATCGAAGCTCAAAATCTCATGAAGAAAATTCAGAAATTTGCGAGAATGATTGCAGGAACGGGGGCATTAGGAGTGAAATCTTGTCTGAATTTTATGGATGTTCCTGTTGGGAAATGTCGAAGACCAATCATCATGGGAGATGCTTTGTCTTATGAACTACGGGATGAGTTCCGTATAGAACTAGAAAAACTAGGGTATATCGAGAAGAAAGAGATAAAGTTCGAAAAGGAGGAACAGGTATTAACCAGCAGATTCTTCAAAGTGGGAGTGACTCCTGAAAAGATCGCAAATTTCGATTTAAAAGTTGGAGAATCGCTTATAGGTTCTCGGGTTGAATTAGCACATATCGATCTTCTAATTGGGGATAAAAAAGGACCTGTAGGGCAAGCTTACGCTCGAGTTTTAACCGAATCTAATAAAGAAGAGCAGGAAGGATTACAAGTAATTCTAGAGCCTAATATGCAAGTAAAACCCGCAACTATCATGATTCCAACGGTAAAGCCAACTTCGCTCCGTCACGCCAGTCTAGTATATGGTCCCGCTCAAGCAGGAATTGCAAAAGCGATTATGCAGTGTGTTGAAGATGGTATCTTAGCCAAGGAATTATCAGAAGACTTGGTGATGATCGTAAATGTGTTTGTGCATCCATCAGCAAGTAGTCGGAAACGAGTATTTATCAATAATTATAAAGCAACACGAAATGCGATAAGAAAAGCAATGGAATCTCAACCAAGTGTGGATGAAGCTTTAGAAAACAAAGAGAACGCTCGTCATCCTCTTAGAAATGATCCGTAAAAATTAGAAATTACAAATTTATTCTTCTTTTTCTTCTTCCTCAGAAGAGGAACCGCCTAGAATTCCTTCCAGTATATCAGCTTTCATGTCGTCGATTTTGTTAATAAGTTTCGTCCAGGATTTCTTATCGTTTAGGGTATTTCGTTTATCATCGACCATATCATTAACGAGTTGTATAACTAGATCAGAATTAGTTCTAGCCATGCCCCCAACTTTCACAAAATATTCCATGTACATAGCGATCTCTTCAGGTAATGTGAGAACCACCTTTCGAGTTTTTTCTGTTTTTGGTCTACCCATAGAGATCGCCTTTGTTCTTTTTTATCGTTTTATTCACGAATAACTTGTGAGAAATAATGTCGGCTCATAAACTTGGAATACGTTTCTTGGTCATATTGATCTTTGAATTGTTTGTTAATTTCTGATGTATACTCCGACACAGTGCTGGATACTGAATTATCTTCTGGTCCGGTAACTGGTTTTACATATTCATAAAGCTCTTGAAATAATTCAATTCGTCGCAAGTCATTTCCTGTGACTTTTCTTTCCAATGTTTTTTCAAACCGATTCATATCGACACTTTTCGACATTTTTTCAGATTCATCCCGTTTTTGGATCTTGTTTGTTATTAACTAATTATTTGATCAAGACACACATATTTAAATATGTCGTAAAAACATAATAATTATTGTATAACAATACAATAA
>JAEOTN010000242.1 GCA_016839865.1 Promethearchaeota archaeon
AGGAGCACAATTCTCAAGATATCAAAAGGTACTTGGCGAAAACAAGAATATTCGAGTTCGTCTTCTGTTCTGGGACATTGCAGGTCAAGATGAATTCGATTTTATGCGCCCAAAGTTTTATCACGGCGCACGTGGAGCCATTATTGTATTTGATCTCACACGAGAAGACACTTTAAAAAACGTAATGAAATGGTATGATGAATTACAGCACCACATCGGCTTGAAAATGATTCCCACCATTTTATTCGGTAATAAGAGAGACCTACTCGATGATCCCAATTCCTTTGACGAGGAAAGGGTCGCTAAAGATCTTGATTTATCAAAATTTTATAAATACCACAAAACAAGCGCTAAAACAGGAGAACACGTACACGAAGCATTTGATGCGATAATCCGACACTTGGTTGACCTTGAAATCAAGAAAGAAGAGCCTTAAAAAGCCCAACAAAAAATGAAAGCATGATCGTGATAGAAGAATTGTATCCAGAGATTCAGTTTTATACCAGTAAATTCTGCGCACCATGCAGACCCGTCGAGAACATGCTTGCAAGAATAAATGTGTCACTATTCGGAAATCAACTCGTCATTAAAAAAATCGATATATCCCTCGAAGAAGGTATGGAACTCGCTGGAATAAATAATATTCTCAGTGTTCCTTCAATCATTGTAGGGAGTAAACGACTCACACATATCATGGATGAACAAGATATTGTAGATGCAATCCTTCAGGGATTGCTGTCCTCGGTTAGTTTGGAAGAGTAAAACTCAAAGAGTGGAGAGCGAATGGATAGAAAATTAATGGAAGCTATGTTAAGTAGAATGAAAGTACGCCTTTTAGCTGGAGAAGATATCGGTAATTTAAAAGTGGGGGCGTTATTCGCTTTGGGAGAACAGTTATCCGCAATATTCTATTATGTTGGACATGAACTAGGAACAAAAATTGAAATTGATAACGGTCCCATTACAGAGATTGCCCAAATTATTGAAAAATTTGTTGAAATTTCAAAAAAATACCACTTGGGTGAAGTCGTAATCGATGAACAAGACGCAGGGCATATTACCTTCCACCTAGCGGTATGTAATTCATGTAAAGATTTACCCGTTGCACTTCCCTCAGATAGTTCTTTCTGTTCATTTGAAGCGGGATTATTTGCTGGAATTGTAGAGCGAATGTCAAATAAACGGTGTTTTGCTCAAGAGTTGGAGTGCAGACTTCAAGGTAGAGCAACCCATTGTCAATTTATGATCGTTATTCCAACCGATTGATTGGAATCATATTTTCAAATAAATAAAAAATCAGAAAGAGGAAAGAAAATGGAAAGTCCAAATTTACCACAAGATGAGGATGTTACTGCCTTTTTGTTATTGTTGACGTCCTCCGATCAAACAGAAGAACTTATCGCAGAACTTAATGACATGCGTGAAGTTCTAGAAACATACCTAATTTATGGAGATTGGGATTTATTGGTAAAAATTAAAGTAAAATCATTACCAGAGCTAACGAAATTTGTAATGCGTATGCGCAAAATTCCCGGAGTGAATAAAACTAATACGCTAATTACAACTCAATTCACTAATAATAACCATTAATTACTTAAGATCGATCATACATACACAAAACATATAAAAAAAAACCAAAAGGGAAAAATTATGGTACAATTCAAGTTTAGACTCACTGGAGTTCCACCTGATCAGGCTATGAAAATGATAGAACTCGATCCAGATAAGCCAGTTTCTGAGGTTAAGAAGTCTGTTCAGCAGGAATATAAGCTAAATCCGATATTAGCAATACAATTCATCTACAAAGGCAAGGTCCTGCCAGATAACATCAAATTCAACAAGGTAGGAATTCATCCAAAGAAAGATATTATTACCGTTATGGCCACACAAGCTGGCGGTAACTAAGTCAATATCTCATTATTTTCATTTTCTTTTTATAAATCAATCTTTTTAAGAAGATTTTCTCCCATTTTCATTTTATTATAATAACACTTATACCACCGACTAACGCAATTGTTCTATGTTCTTTTAAACAAAAAAGGTGGAAATGATGTATTTTTTAGATTATAAGAAATTCTATTCGGAAGACGGCACCTTTGATTTGAAATCATATCGATATGCTGGGCATCGTATTGCGGATCTCATTGGTGAAATAGTCATGCTCCTACTATTCGCAGCATTTTACACATGGGGTATTATTAATTTAGTTCAGTTTTTCCAGCATTTTAAAGCAGATGTAGATGCATTAATAGGAACTTTACAGGCTGTGGGTATTGTCGAATTACTCTACGATAATGGATGGCAGATTGCTGTAGCGTTCATTGCTGTTTATATTATAACACTCGGTGTAAACTATCTAATTGTGCGGTTTTTCTCCAAATTTGCTGCATTTTTCATGTATGGAAGCGGAATTCTGCAAATCGCTATGTTTGGACTAATTTTTTATTACATGGGGACATTAGACAGTGTACTTGGAGGGTGGTGGGTACGGTATTTGTTTCTTATACCAATTGTGCTTCAACTCGTTGTCATGGTGGTTTGGTATAAAAAATTTGCACTAGCTATTGAGTATACAAAAATGAGTTGCTTAGTTGTTTGGAAAGAAAGGAAACTGATCATTCCTCAATTACTACAGACATTTTGGATTTTCTCATTAATGTTTTTCCAAATAATAGTCACTATTAACACTTTTTTCGGTGTTACGGAGGGAACGACGACTATTTATTTAGGACCTAAAGCATCTTATGATATTTCTTCAACATATTTATACATCGGGTATACGGTGGGCTTCTTTCTGCTAACCTACGCTGTTATCTACGTGACTCTGAGCATGAAAATCAACATGGTGCATCATTGGTATCGGGGTAGCAATTTGTCGTTCTGGCACGCTATAACCATTGCTCGACGTCGATGGTGGGCAACAATGATGTATGCTGCAGCATCGACTGTCATCCATTCGATCAAATGGGTGCGAAAAATATTGAAGGGAGAAATTGACCCGAAAAATATATTTGATGCCGTAAAGCAGACTTTTGATATGCTTCCTGAAAATCCCATGGCGCTAGAACCGTTTGGTAGGCAAAAACGTCAAGCGAAACGAAAAGCAAGTAAAGGTGTTAGATTTGGATTACGAGCTAGATTACGTTGGAGACGGCAATTCCGTAAAGAAGTGCCACTTTACAAGCGTATTTGGATAGCTTTGAATTATTTCACTCTACCGGCTATTTCAATTGAAGACAAACCTTTCTTCCTTGCTCTACCACGCAGTTTGCAGACTATTGTTCGAAATATCCCAGATCTCTATATCAAGCAGTCCAATGTGAATAAACTCTTCAAATTCACTAAAATCGCATCAATTGGGCTGAGTGCAATGTTAGGAGGAACTATTGGATGGGTATTAGGATATTTGGGTGATATTGGTATACTCCCTGATTTATACTCAAAAACAACTCTAGTGATTGTATTTGCAATACTATTTGGTGTTGTGGGATCTATTAGTTCCTTGTTAGTTCTAAATGATCTAAACATGTCTTACATAACTTTGATGTATATCCATACGATTGATGACCTTCATGGTAAAGAGGGATATACTAGATTCAATTTAGAACCTCATGACCAAATTGAAGCACGAGTCAATAAGAAAAAGGAGAAACGGGACCGTAGACGAAAAAGGTGGGGACTGAAACCCAAATACAAGGATGAGTTAGAAGGTCCTCAGGAACCACAACAAGAACCTGAGTCCTAATTTTTTTTCTTTTTTTATAATTTTCCTAGATCTCTAAGTGCTTCTAAAACAAGAGTAACATGCATTAAACCAGGGCCTCCATTAAGTTTTAGAGCAGTCATACTCGCTTCTAGTATCTCGTCTGTAGTTGCTCCTGCTTCTAAGGCCTTATTTACATAGTATGCAATACACCAATCGCAACTTTTTAGGAGAGCACCCGATAAGGAGATTAATCTCTTAGTCTTTTTACTTAGAGCGCCATCATCATCAATTTTTGTAAAACTTTCATAAAAGGCTTTCATAATTCCCGGAAATTTCTTACTCAAAAAAGATGTTGTATCTTTTATTTCTGCTAATTTTTTCTTAGTTTGATTCTGTTCAGGATTCATTTGTTCCACCATACTTCAACACCATGTTATGTAGTGTTTGGGTATCGGAATCGAACTATATGAACTCTTAGTATCTTAGCTTCAAAAAAAGATGAAAGAAGAATGAAGCTTATAATTTACCTAAGTCTTTCAATGCATCTAGAACCCAGCGAATATGCATCAGTCCAGGTCCTCCAGACATTTTCATAGCAACCATGCTAGCTTCAAGTATTTCTTCCTTTGTCGCTCCAGCTTCAATTGCACGATTCACGTAGTATGGTACACACCACGAGCACTGAGTTTTAACCGAGATGGCTAAGGAGATGAGTTTTTTTGTTTTAGTATCTAGTGCTCCGGGCTTATCTACACCCTGGAAGAACGCTCCAAAGCTTTGCATCACTTCGGGGAAATGTTTTCCTAATGTTTGCATAGTATCCTTTACTTCACTTAATTTCTTCATTGTATGATTATGTTCATGCTCTGACATTGTATTACCACCATTTCTTGGTGATTTTAAATGGGAAATTGATATAAAAAAGGTACGGGTGATGAGAAATTATCTGTGGGGGATCTTCGCAATCAAATTACTCTCGAGAGAAAGAAATAACTAATAGCTAAAAATAAAATTGGTTGATAGTTTTTCTAATGAATTCTTTCCAAGTTTTTGTAGATATTGAAGAAATAGGAATTTATTTTGGATTAGGGAGTTCTTCCGTAATGATCTTTTCGATTTCCATGATCTTGGAATAGAGTTCCTTGCCTTTGTCAGTGATGTAAATAACTTTCTCGTTATCATCATCAAGTCGATATGCAATTAATTTGTATTTTAGTAATTCATCTTTTACACGGAAGAAACTATTCAAATAGGATTCTCTGTTCTTCAAAGTTTGGAAAAATTCCGACTGCTTAGCAGCTTTGCCTTTATAGCTGTTCAATACGTCCAGAGTCTCTTGTACGCCCTTCTTACGATACAATGCGAAGAAATATGACATTTTTTTTTGCTAACCTCTTGTATTTTATGTATATTTTATCCTAGTTTAGTCAAACATAGTTTATTAATTCTCTCCCAATTTTGTCAATGACTTATCCAAATGTGCAATAATTTCTGATTTTGAAACGTTTTTCTGAAAACTGATTCTGCAACTAAGACTTCTAGAAGTTTTTATTCCGCAACACGTACTCATAGTCCAAGAGATGACAAACGAGTTCAATATACGGAGTTTCAGTCTGGTAATTTTCGACTTAGATGGAGTCATTGTGGACATGGTGGAATGTCTAAGGCGAGCGCTTCTAAATGGAATCAAAAAATATGGATTAAAAGCGAATGTTGATAATATTCTAGTTGAATTAGCGAGCTTTATTGAAAAGTTGCAAGCTACTCCAATTCCTCACTCTATTTTGAATGCAAATGAACTCCTTGATGTTGAATACCTGAACTCACAAGACACTACAGTTTTAAAGAAACTACAAATAGCATTTCATATGTATTCTGAATTTAAGAAAAATAAAGATGAGCGCTCTACTCTCTACCCTCGAGTGGAGGAATTGCTTGAGATCCTCTCTAAAAAGAAAAAGATTGCCTTGCTTACGAATAACCGAAAAAGTTCAGCACTAAAAACCATAAAGAAATTTCAATTAGATAAGTATTTCAAAGACGAAATTGTGTATGGATTTGATCAAACCGGCAAACACAAACCCCATCCTGACGGATTATTAAAAATTATGAAAGATTTGCGTGTGAAACCCAGCAGAGCAATATTTATAGGGGATATGGTCACCGATGTTGTCGCTGGGAATCGGGCTGGTATTAGAACTATATGTGTTACATCGGGCTTATCAAAAAAAGAAGATTTAGAAAAAGAAAATCCATTTCTATTGATTAATGAAATCCAAGAGTTATTCCCTATTTTAGAATTGGAGAAATAATACTATTTTTCATGTGGTTGCAGTACTAAAGATTTATTTTTATCCCAGTTAACTGCAAGCAAAATATCTCTTGATTTTTCATGAGTTTCAATTACCTTGAAGTCACTTCTCTCTGCAATTTTTTCAGCAAACTGATCTAGTTCTGAATAGTCTGGAAAATAATAACTACTAGGATTATTTGAATCTAATCGTGCTGAGATACTCATGGATGCCCCTTCCAACGTGAATCCTTTAATATCTACGAAATTTGGCTGTATATGGTTTATAGAATCTATGTATCCATCAATTAATTCATTTCGGATGTTGAGGTGATTCACAGCGGTGATTCGTAATACGGTTCTCGTTTTCAAATCCATTAACATTGCCAGAGATTCATGTATTTTTTCCCAAGCATCGTGAATTTTGGGTTGGTGAATATGAAGATAATCTTGTTTTTCAGGTGGAGGTAATGTTACATAGAGGATAGAGGGTAAACAATTGGTTTCTTGAAGTTGCTGTATTACTTCTGGCGCGGTTCCATTCGTCACGATAAACGTTGTGAAGTTCTTTTTACGAAAGGTGTCGACAAATTTTCCAATATGAGGATAAAGTGTTGGTTCTCCGTCTAAAGAGATTGCAGCGTGATTAGGTGTTAGCGCGCGATTGAATGCATTTTCAATATCGTGTTCATTAGTAACCATTCTATTCATCAATTCTTCTACCGAATCTGTCTCTTTTAGGGTCAAATTGGCTTGACTTGATAAGTAGTATGTTTTTAGATCGTCAGTTTTTAATACATCACAATTTTTCAGTAATAAAATTGCTTTATTTACGATGCCTTTCGAATACGGGTTGATATTTTTCCCAATCATCGCTACAGAAAATTTTGTTGATGAATCCTGCTTTTTGAAAAAATTCAGAATCTCTAAACAAACCTGATAATTCTGAAGCGATTTTTCTAATGGATAATTATGTTGGATGAGATTTACTTGATGTCGAATTAATTCTTCAACAAGATAGTCTGGATCATCGGGGGTCACGGTAAATTCAGAGCCAAGAGAACAAGACGTATCTCTCCAACAAAATGCACAATTATGTGTACAAAATGGAAAAGATGGCGTATTTTGGATACACTGTTCAGAATTCACGCCCCAATAACCCTTATAACAATTCCGATTTTTCCTACCTGTTTGGAGTTTTTGTTCCAACCAGTAACAAGGTTTGATGGACGAGTGTTTATTTTTCCCCACTACTCGATAGGATGTCCGTACATAATTTTCGATTACGCTGCGGGGAATTTTCATTTCATTATTGCCTTCTTGTGTATTTCTGGGAGAGAACGTGTCAAAATATCAATCGCGTTTTCAAGTATGAAGTCATATTTCGGATGGATTTTATTTGTTTTCTGAAAATTCCACTCCTCGGTATCAGGTAAATCAGAAATACCAAGAATCGAAATCGTATGAATATCAAATAATTTCCCTAGTAAATATACCATTGATGATTCCATATCTACGGAATTCGCCCCGTAAGACTTCCATGTATTGATGGCGACCTCATTTTCACAGAATAATGCGTCAATACTCCATAATTTTCCGGATTTTATTTTAAAGTCAAATTTTTTAGTTTGAGAGGTATCCCGTAGTATCTCCCATAATAAAGCACTAGGAGAAACACTCCAATATTTTCCTTCAATGGAGGGATATTGCATCATTTGGGATGTAGATTCCGTTGTTTTTATTGGATACGACTTATCTAGTACAGCTTCCAATTGTTTTGAATAAGATTGTAAATAACTATGACTCGTACCATCCGTTAAGAACACCTCATTAGGAATAATTACATCTGCAACATTCAGATCCGAATCTATGGTTCTTAGTCCTCCGCAGTAATCGATTCGAATTGCTACTTTACAAGGGCTTCTCTTCAATCCTTCCATAACCATAGCGACATGAGGACCTCCCACTCCGGCTCGTAATACTGATACTTTAATTCCGTTCAATGTACCATTAATGAGATTTCCTATTCGTTTAGGGTCTTTCATTCGATTTTTTAGCTTTTTTACTGTAGTTCCGCTTGTTGGAAGTAATACAATGTCTTTTACGTAACTAGATTTCGTCTTGAAGGTAATATATGCGATTTTTTCATCGATAGAGAGGAATTTTAATCCTATATTTAGTACCTTAGATTTCATTGTCTTGAGGATCTTGGACATCACCAATAATAATAAAACAAAAAAAGAAAATTTTACGATCTTATCGATCTGTTATGAAATAATTATAACCATTCTACAAATGGGGGAACCTTGAAAAGACGGTTGTATCGTTCGAGTAATCCAGAATTGACTCGGTAATACTTGCGACGTGAATCAATTTTTTCACCAGGACTGAGTTCTACTTCAGAGGGGTCAATTTCTAACAACACATTGCTACTCAGTAGAGTTTTGATATGGTATTGGATTGCCCGATGGTAGACACCAATTTTTTCAGCCAGTTCCATTAACGTCATGTGTTTTTCAATGAATGATCGCACAATCTCGGTCACAATCTCGTTTTGGAAAAGCACCGCTAAATCATCGAAAACATCAGGTAGATCTGATGGGAAGTAGTTTAAAGTGGAGCCAATCTTTGACGAGCGGACTAATCCAAACGCTTCAAGTGTAGCCATATGTTTGATAAATGGATTTCGAGTTATGTGGAGTATTTCTTCGATTTTTGGATCACGTGCGTGGATTCCCGGATACTTCTGAATAAACGAAAGAATTTCCTTTTTAATTGTGTTCTTCAATATCGCTGCTTTCGTTGTCCGTTGACTGGTAATTATCCATTTTTTCGATTCTAGGCTTTGAATAGCAGAAAATATGGCATCTTTCTTGTATCCCTTTTGGTTTTCAAATCGAGCAATAGCTTTTGCATAGATTTTATCAACCATAGGGCTCATTAGTTCTACTCGTTCAACAGAGATCTCAGCGGGATATTTCTTTAGTTTCAAAATTTCCTTTGCGACACCTAGAACATCAGTTTCAATAGGTGTCAATTCCGAGAGGAGTTCTTCCCTGAGTTGATCAATTCGTTGTTTATATTCCGAATCTTGAACATCATCAAAAGGAATTTTTTCCACAGCCCTGGCTACAGTTTTAGAACTAGATTCTTGCTTCTTCTTCAGTTCTTTTGGGATTTCATTCTGTGCCATGGACTTTCTTTCCTTTTTGATGGTAAGGAGGATACTCATTGAGTATGCTCCAGAAACTCCACGAATTGGACTTGCTCTTTAGGACCCATGATCTCTAGTTGTTTGAGAATAGATTGAGTCTCTTTCTTCGGAAGTTTCATCTTCTGAACTCGTTTTTTAAGCTCTTCTGTTAAGACATGGTTCACATTTTCAAGTTCATCAATGTATTTTTGCTGCTGAGTTTTCTTCAAATTCACGAATTCACGGATAACATCCCATTTCTGGTCTTCCGGTATATCGAGTTTCAGCAATCGATCCCTCATATCTGCTGTTAACACTGTAAATACTCGGTCCATATATTCCTTGATTTCACCTTTATCACCTACAGGAGGTTTACTTGGTGGTTTTTCAGGTTTCTCTTTTTCAGATTCCTTTAGAGAGGTAATGAGTTGGTTACGAACCTCTTTATCCTCTACTCGCATCATAGGGATTTCTTGTAATGGCTTTTTTTCATCAGATGGAGGAGGAGGGGCAGGTACTTCTTCTTTTTTACCCTCATAACTTGTAGGAACTAAAGGAGCTTGTTTTTCAATTGATTTCGATGTCTTGGCAGATTCTGGGGTTACTTGAGGTTTAGTGTATTTCATTAAGGGTAGTTTTTTCTTGATATCCCTGTATAATCTTCGATATCCGAATAGAAAAATACAGAGTACCAAACCCAATGTTCCAACTCCTGCATAGATCAAAGTGAAAGCGCTAAAAACAATGCATTGTACAATCATATCCTCAGGTATTTCTTGGTAAGGTGTGTTTTCGACTTTCTTCACGAATTTCTTCCGAAGATATCCAATATAGACAATGGAAAGTATGAAGAATAGTACATAGAACACTAAACTACTGATTTGACCAGCAGTAGGACCAATAATAATATCGATATCACGGACTTTTTTCAAGATAGGCATTATGCTATACAACAGCAAAAATCCTGTACCCCTTACTAAAAATCCATTCATGACTTGGATCGTCGATTCTGAGATATTTGCACCCAGAATTTGTTTACTTAATTCATCCGTTTTACCAATTTCTACAAGATTATTCCATCTGGAAAAAATGTCGTACAGGAGAATAAAAATACCCTCGAATAAGTAAAACGTCCCTAAACCATAAAAAGGCATTCCAATTATACCTATCAATATAGCCTCGATTCCCAAATTGGTGTAGGATTCCTTTTTTATAGGTTTGACAACAATTCGGTAATTCATACCCCATAGTACGAAAATTAAGGTAAATCTAAAGGAACGTACTACTAATTCCGTAATTCCTGTATACGGATTTGTCGGGATTGTGTAAACTGCCTCAACAATAGCGCCAATGAAAATTAATATACCAATGGCAAGGGGAATCCACACAATATCATTCATGATTCGGATTGCAGTTTTAAGATTCTTAAGATCTCGCTCAGGGACCTTCTCATTTTTTGGTAAAGTGATAGCTGGTCTTCTTTTATCTATTCTAACTGTTGGTGGTGGTTCGTATCTATATTTTTGTTTACTAGGGGTGGATTTACTTTTCTTTGGTGATTTACGTGATTTCTTTCGATCACTAGGTTTGCTATACGCAACAGTTTGCTTTCGTTTCAATTTTGGAGCTTGAATGGGAGGACTTCCCATCTTCTTGTATTCTTTTTTAGTGAACTGGGATCTAAATGGAAACCCGCATTTCTCACAAAGAACTATTTTTCCTTTCAAAATCTCATCAACTAGCTCTTTTGGGAATAATTCCGAGCACTCACTGCACCGAAAAGCAATTTGTTCTTTTTTACTCAACTGAATTCACCTCGTTTCTTTTCCATGTGAGTTTTCATAAGACTTAGAATGGTAATACGAATCTAAGTCGATCGGGTTCCAATCATTATCAGAAAATAATCAGAAAATTGTAATATAGTTGATTTCTAGGTTGAAAAATATTGCTTTATCCTAGTGACTTATCCATCTTATTCATCAGATCAGAGGATGTGGGAAATGAATCCCGAAATAAAGGACCTATCCCACCATTATGGGTATAAGAACGCCCGATTATAGTACATCTCTTTGGTTTTATGTTGTACTGTCCAAATCCTTTAATTAAATCAGAATTTCCTTTACATAAGGTCAAAGACCTAGAATGTGGTAGTTTTGTAATACTCCGCAATAGTATTTTTACTCTCACATTCGCATATTTTTCTGCTAGCTATAAATTGTTTAAATTCCTTTTCGCATTGTGGTCTCGCCAACTTCACTGGAATATTATTACGTAAAAGCATACCAGAACTTTTTGAAATTCTTTCAAGAAGAAATTGGGATTTCTTCCCCCTTACGAGACACATTGCCCGATTCAGCAATATCATATGAACTTCAAAATGCGCGAGAAAATGGTTTTACTGAGGTAGGAAAGGGAATAGTAGCAAAACATACATTATTATCATTTTTTCCTCAAATAATCAGAGATAATCCACTAATCCAATTGTATGTGCACAAGAAATTGCTAATAGGAAAATCTCCATTAACAAAAAGAAGTCTTACATCTCTAGCGAGTTATTTTTCCCATTTAGGTGATTCACTCGAGAATCAAATCAAGAATAGCTCTGATCTTGCTGAAGCTATGCTACGCGCAATGTCTAAACTGTTACCTGATGATAGAGTAGATTATTACTTTAACAACTACCTAAAAATTATGATTCAATGGAAAGATTCCATTTTAGAGGATAATTACGTCTTCATTGATTCTATTGTTGATGATTTTTGGATCACAGAAAATTGGCATAAACCACCAGAAGATTTATCCATGCTCCTAGAATTATCATTTTTGTTTGATAAATTGAAATTTCCTTTTTCAAAGGAATATTTCCAAACGTATATTCAGCAAAACCCACAAAAACTCAAGACAAGAAATGCAAAATGGATAACAGATGACAATTATCTGAATCAGATGTGGGATAGGCTTGCGAGTAAAGGAGTAAATTTCTTGTATTACGTAAATTATTGTCAGTTTGGTTTACAGCATCTATATTTCATTATTCAAATTCATCCTAATTCTGATCCTAACCTTTTAAAATTCGCGCTAAAGACGATATCAGGTTTGTATTACATCTATGAGAACCGATCCCAGAAATCTTGTGTGTTTTTAGGTGTAATCTTGCTATCCTCCCATGATCAAGATTTCATTACGCGTTTTTTTGATAGTTTAAAGGAATATGGCACACTGGTAGACTATATTTTAATCAAAGGAACAAAAATTGAAGAAATAATTACCGAAAATGCAAATGAAGATCGAAATCTTTATTCTAAGGTTATAAAAAAAGAAAGTACATCAAAATCTTATAATATTGATGTAATTGATTCTATTTTTCTGCAAGGATTACAAAAATCAGGTTTTATTGGGTTCCCTTTGGGAGAAACTAAGCAGTATTTACCTTATTTAAAAGATTTAATTGAGTCAAGGATATTGGAATTAAAAAAACGCGAACACCTCACAAGTACATATAAGATTTTATTGAAAAAGCCTGCAGACTCAATGAAAATAATTTTTCCGCAATTTTTAGCTTTATTCCCATTTAGAACACTTAACGATTGTATAGAAGGAATTAATCTTACAGAGATAGAATGCTTGTTCTTTTACCAAAAATGGTATCTAATCCTCTCTCAAATGAATAAGGTTCAAACTATTTCGAAAATTAAGAGCTTTAACTCACTTAAAAATATCAATTCAAAATCCTATATCTATGTTACAAATGAAATACAGGAGTTAAGGGATTTTTTAACGAAACATTGTGCTATTAAAAATATCACGAGTACACAACAATATTACCCCATAAAGTCAATTTTAATTGATTTACTTAACCGTTCAAATAGCTCAGTAATTCTTAATCAATTAATTTCAGATTAATCAGATCTATTGAGCATCTTAGAAGTCCAAACTCGTTCTAATCTGTATAACATAGATGAGATTCAAAGACACATTAAAAAATTAACTGGATTTCAAGAAAACTCGAATGTCTTCATCCTTGATGAGTTTGATCGAAGATTGAAAGATTATATTAAATACAACATCATCACTCCTGAAATGATAAGGTCTATGGAATATGGACCCAGAGATTATTTACAGGCTATTCTATTTCCAAAACGCTCAAAATATTCGTTAAAAGACAATATTCCTAATTTATTTCAAATATTTCAAATATCGATTATGGATAGTAATTGGAAATTGCATTATGGTCCTAAAAAACATAGTGACGTGAACAGAAATCGACAAATTTTACATGATATACCAGTTCTAAAAATTACTTTTACACGATTTCCATTCGATGCATTATATCGTCAAACAGAGTTATATGATTATCATAATGGAAGGTTTTCCTCACAAATACCCGAATTAAAATCAGTGACTGCATTCTGTAAAGAGTATCTCAGAAATTCTAAAGAGAAAAATGACTCTATAAGAGATTCTTTTGCTCATTCAGAAGAAATTGTATCTCAAAACAAGTATAAGGCAACAAAATCAACCAAATCCCATAACCAGAAACCTTTTTCACCCTTAACACATACATCTGATCCTTATCATCTTGGACGGGTTTTTCAAACATGTAAACATAAAAATTCTCTATGGTTCTTAGAGGACACGTCTAACATTAAAAATATACTAGCAGAAGTGAATTGGCCCAGGATTGGATTAGAAGAATATTTAATTAGACTAAAAATCAAACAAAATATGTTTACACATAAATCTCAGGAA
>JAEOTN010000042.1 GCA_016839865.1 Promethearchaeota archaeon
AAAATCGAATTTTGGATGGGTTTTTTGGACGAAAGGAGATGACCGCTCAGTACTAGGGAAAAAAAGGGGAAAATTTACCGATTTAGCTTCGGTAAAAAATTACAAGGGTATCTAAATCTTAGATCTTAGGTAGTTCCGCGATTGCTTCCTTAACCTTTGCTTCAGGATACTCATAATCCACCAATTGCTGGTTTTGGTATGCTTCATATGAAGCTAAATCAAAATGTCCATGTCCGCTATTGTTGAATACGATTATTTTTTCTTGTCCAGTCTTCTTACATTCTAATGAGTCATCAATTACAGCTTTGACAGCATGTGAACTCTCCGGGGCAACAATGATTCCTTCTGTTTGTGCAAATAGAGTAGCGACTCTAAAAGTATCATTTTGATAATAGGCCTTTGCAGAAATTACCCCTTCTTCATGGAGTTGCGAAATTATCGGTGAAGAGCCATGATATCGCAATCCTCCTGCATGAATTGGTGAGGGAATAAATCCATTTCCGAGTGTGAACATCTTTACAATTGGAGCCATTTTAGCACTATCTCCATAGTCGTATGCATACAAACCCTTCGTTAAGGAAGGACATGCTAATGATTCGCAAGCGATAATCTCGAGTTCCTTTTTATCTCCTTTTAGTTTATCTTTAATGAATGGAAAAGCAATTCCTGAGAAATTACTTCCACCTCCTACACATGCATAAATTGCGTCAGGATATAAACCAACTTTTTCAAATTGTAGTTTGGTTTCTAGCCCAATCACAGTTTGATGTAACATAACATGGTTTAATACACTGCCCAGAGAATATTTTGTATTCTCTGATTTCACGGCTTCTTCTACTGCTTCACTGATCGCTATTCCCAAACTTCCATCATGGTTGGGATCTTGTTTCAAAAAGTGTTTTCCTGCTTCTGTTAAGTTGCTTGGGCTGGGAACTACTTTTCCACCCCATGTATTTATCATGATGCGGCGGTAGGGTTTTAAATTGTAACTAGCACGGACCATGTATACCATGCACCCTAGCCCGAAATGTTGACATGAAAATGATAATGCAGATCCCCATTGACCAGCACCAGTTTCCGTAACTAGCCTTTCAACACCTTCTTTCATGTTGTAATATGCTTGCGCAACGGCTGTGTTAGGTTTATGGCTACCTGGAGGACTAACTCCTTCCCATTTATAGAAAATCTTAGCAGGTGTCTTTAGGGCTTTCTCCAATCTTCTAGCACGATACAGAGGAGAGGGACGCCAAAGACGGTAAATTTCCCGGACTTCTTCAGGAATGTCAATGTAACGTTCTTGACTGACTTCTTGTTTTATTAGCTCCATTGGAAATAGAGGAGCAAGGTCTTGAGGTCCTAAAGGTGTCTTGTTCACTGGGTGTAAAGGCGGGGGCAGTGGCTTAGGTAAATCTGGTAATATGTTGTACCACTGTTTTGGAAGTTGATTTTCTTCTAATTGTATGTTTGTTAGTTCCATATTAATTCCTCCATGGGAGTGGGGGGAATTTCGAGCCGTAATTATTCTAAATTTGAGGATAATTCCAAGATTATCAAGTCTTAAATCAACTAAATAACCAATCGGACATCCTCCAAAAAACAGTTCGAAATTATGTATGCTGAAACGTAGAATCATCTAGGAGGGTATTACAATTCCTGCCAACGAACTAAATGATCAATGTATTTCAACATTATAATCATTTGTTGCCATATCGATTATAAACATTATTGTACGATAGCTATGACAATAACCAAGAGAGGAGGTAGAGTTATAAATAGAGATAATTAGTCAATTCATATCTTTGGATCTAATTATTCATCTTTAGTCGACGTTTCTTTCTAATAATCAAGTAAATACCAAAGAAAATTCCACCTAATATTAAAACTACTCCTGTTATTGCAAGCGTAGCATAAGTGATAAGTCGGTTTCGATAACTTTGGTAGTAAGCCATTCCACTCGCTACTGTATCTTCCGAAAAATAATCAGCCATTGGAACCGCGCGATATTCATCGATTAATAGTTCCTCGGTTACATTTATTGTCGCAGTCTCAGTAAACTGCCCTAATATGTTTAAGTAAAGCATTTGTTCATTGGGATCAAATAAATTCGAATAACCGGTCATGGTGATTCCTTTTTTAAAATGAACTGCATCTAGAACAGTAGTCATTTTGGAGACAGTTAATTCAGATTCTTGGGTAATTTCATTTAATATAGCATAGGAAGCATCGTATCGCCAGCATGGATAAGTACCACTCTTATTATTTGCTCGATTAAAATTGGTTTGAGTTAAGAATCCATCAATTCCAGCAGCTTTCCTTGTAAATACTAACTCTCCATCTGTACCAGGACTAACAATAACAATATCTCCCATTGAATCAGCAAAAAACCACTGAAACCATACGGGGCCCTCCCAATTAACATTTTCCAGAAACGAAATCACTTCACTCACATTTGCATTTTCTCTTAAAACATCGAGTTGAATCCAATTTCCATCTACTGAATAAGTGTGTTCAGGATGGGAGGTCATAGGAGCATCCGGCACACTTGTCAAATCATAGCACAAACCTTGATCATTCATACCCCCTTGTGCACTTATCCGTCCATCTTCCATCCAACCGACAAACACGCAAGCATACCCATCATCTATAGGAGGCCAATCAACCTCTGTTTGAAAATAAAATACGCAAGTACTTTCTGGATCTTTGCTCAATGGATGACCAATACCCCCATCTTCACTATTTCCGAATATCATTGTATCTCCAAATGATGCTGCAAAATTCGTACAATTTAGATTTAGTGCTGGGGGATTTGTTAAGCTTTGAGTGATATGAAGACCAAATACAATAGGATTTAGCATAATGAGAGAAAGGAAAATAATTACCGTTTGTGTCTTATAATTTCCAAATTTCATGAAGATAGGTTGGATAATTGAAAATAAAAATCATTTGAGTTCTACTGGGATAAAGGTCCATATTTCTTCTCAATCTACATCTTTTAGCCAGTTTTCGATTTCTTTGCGAATAGACTTCTTAAAACCCTTTAAGTCAAATTCATGATTATAATGAACCAAATAAATCTGTTTGTAAGGAATCTAACGTCCTATCTTTTAGTAAAAACACTAGTTTTACTCAATCTAAGTATTTATACCTTTTTCATATTTATATAGGAGGAGATTCGTGGGAATGGATTTCCCGTTAAAAAGTGAAGACATCGCTATTCCCTTCCTGGAAAAAGTAACTTTTCGAATGGCTAGTAATTTTTTACCGAAGCTAAATCGGTAAATTTTCCCCTTTTTTTCCCTAGTACTGAGCGGTCATCTCCTTTCGTCCAAAAAACCCATCCAAAATTCGATTTTTACATGCAACTGTCATTGCTACTTACAGCCCGTTAATCGCTCAGCGTTCTTACTCTATTCAACATCCATCGAGAGAAAAAAAAATTAAAAATTATTGCGATTAGGTTCGTTAAAAATTAAT
>JAEOTN010000243.1 GCA_016839865.1 Promethearchaeota archaeon
GAACAAATATCATTGGTAGGTGAATCGACTTATTCAATATCTTCACAGAAAATTTGGAACGCTTTAGGATTCCCTGAGTATTTTACTTCAAAATACCCCCAAGTTCAATTAATTTCAATGGATGATCCTCAAACTGAAAAGGTAATTCATGAAATCACATATGGTCAGGTCTCTTTTCCTAAAATTGTTGAAGAAACAGATTTATTCATTTCAATTGTAAATCCTAAAGTATCTTTTCTCAATAAAGTGAATCTATCTATAGAAAACGCACAATATTTGTTAATAAATACAGATCGAGAAATTCCAGAAGAGAGAGAAGAGAATTTTTGTGAGAATGACCTCTACAGGAAAAAATATACTGAAAATTTAATTGATACCTATTTCTTACGCCCTCCAGATCTTGTTTTGTATGATTTTACTGCATTGCTATCCACAGCAGGTCCCATTATGTATGGGGATTCGAGAATAATCCACTCAGATTTCTATATGTTAACAGAAAATGGAGTAATCGGTGACCTTGTGGCATTATCACTATTGGGGATAGAATCGGACGAAGACCCAACCATCCAAGCCTTAAAAGACTATAATTATGCATTAGTTAGCACAGAAACTGTCAAAAAATATACAGTCTCTTTAATTTTGGATAATGAGGGAGAATTAATTGAAGAAGATATGACATCGCTTATCAATATCAGGGATACCGAGCAAAAGCAACGGTTTTGGAAGAAAAAAGAGGAAAATCCAGATGAAATGGTTCCTCTCATTAACAATTTAGAATTGTTTATTGATATTCTTGATATTTTCCCACATAAAATCGAAATTTGTAAAGGATTAGCATGTTCGGGATGCAAACAAGCGGCTAATGAGTTCTTACTTTTCCTAAAAACGTCGATGGCTAAAGATAAAGAAACGGTACCGGATATTTCGTTTTTGTTTGGGAATAATCCAGTTGAACCAAGAAACGAATATTGTATCGTGTTTGGAGATTGTGCAGTAAAAACTACTAACGAACGCAAATTTAGAAAAAAATTTTTAACTAAACGTAGCAGATCTGACACAGATTTTGAGCTAGAACAAGCGAAATTAAAAATTAAAATGCAAAAACACATTGTTGAATTGGAATCTCATTCTGAATTCATCAAACAAGAGATTCCCGAGGGAAAACAAAGAGATCGAGCAATTAAACGATTAGAACGTAGATTATCACAAGCTAAACGTATGTCTGAATTTCGAACAAAACTAAATAATTGGCACCTGAAGCAAGTGCAGTCGAGAAATAAGAAACTTAGAGAGTTTTCTAAAGAAGTACCGAATAAAAATATAATAGAAATTCCTGGATGTCCTCCAAATTATCTGACAAACCTTGAAGGATTTATTAAACTATTTGGAAAAAGGTGGATACCAGGTTTAAAGAATAATTACAATTTCATCGAAGAATTCCTTGTTAAGCACTCATATAATAAGGAGGTTGTAGAGTGAAATTTTTAAAAATTTTGTCAGACTTCTATAAAAAACTCTCTCATTTCGGACACCAGCTAGAAGTAGGAGATTTAAATCGTTCTTTTACAAATTTACAGAACCTTGAAGAAATATCAATCCCATTTCTCAACATAAAAGTAAATTTATATCATGCATTTAAACTGGTAAGTAAATATTTTACCTTAAATAATGAATTTGATGATTTTACGGTCTTATTATATGATTCTGATAAAAGGTTGATAGTGGAATCATTATTAATTAACATTGGGGCAGACTTAAGAATTATCCAAGATGTTATAGATGATCCAATTCCTGAGGACTTTAATCTTGAAGGAGAAGATTCTGTAATTTTCCAATCAGTAAATAAATTCATTCAAAATAAATATTCAGTTCAAATTGGGAGAATCAAAATTATTGATATTCATTGCCTTGAAAACATTATCCATACTCTAGAACAATCAAACTCAGTAACTCCATTGATACTAAAAGGATGTAAAGAAGGAAAAATCAGAACTTATCCACAGATGCCCATACTCTCTGCATTGCAACGAATCAATTGCATTTTCCCAGATTATACAACATTTTCAACTAAATTCTCGAAGATTTTCAACCTTCTAGGAATGTCTTTAACCTTTTTTGATGAAGATTGGTACATCACTTTCCTTCGTACAGGTGATAATCAAAATTCTGATTTGGTTATTGCCAAACCATTTGAATTTGGACGGACCACAATCCACGATCATTATCGGTGGACCCATTTCATGAAAGAATTCAGGAAAGCGTATAAAAAAAGATATAACGCCACACCTTGTTATTTTATCGATATAAATTGGGTGGTTGATTTCATATCAGATGTTTGTGAATCCGATTTTCCATTATCTAGAAAACGTTTTGAGTTCCTTTTGCAGAGATTTTTGTATTTTTGCAGACAGAATGAAGAATTGTGGGACGTTGTGCCACGACCGGTTATCTACAATGGATATGTACGATTACTCAGACGATTAGTTGGTTTTCATGTTAATCCAAGTAAATTATCATATTGGTCTATCCCATCAAACCTAACTCAAATTCTGAGGGAAAATTTTGGTCCGAATGACCAAATAGTGATCTTATTTGTAGATAATCCTACATATACAAGTGGACTACAAATTCAATTATATCAAAGTACCATTCAAGAAATTAGTTATATTGACCCCAATGAGTTAGGACTATCCTCGCATGATACTTTAGAGATAACATATAACCATCTAGTAAACCAATTGGGATTTTTCAAGACGCTGATTCAATTGAATGCATCTGTTATTCAGAAATTTATTGATTATTTACTAATAAAACGAAACTCGAAGAATCCATTTTCATTTATGTCCTTTTTACTCCTCATTCAAAGATTAAATAATTCAAAGATTTTTGGATGTTATCCTGAAACTCCGTGGTTTAGATTCTTCAAACAAACTGGAGCGGTCACATATTACCGGAAACTGAACAAACTCTTATATGATTTCCTTGAATTCTAATTTTCTTTATTCTTATTCTAAAAAATTTCAAATAGAATTCTTCTGAAAAAAAATGGATGAAAGACGAGTACTTTGATGCAAATCAGAAGAATTGGGATGACCGGGTTGAACCTCATTCTAAATCCGATTTTTACAATTTAGAGGAATTTAAGAAGACAAAAAATTCTCTTCTTCGCATAGAACAAAAAGATCTGGGTGATGTAAAGGGTAAAACCATTCTGCATCTTCAGTGTCATTTTGGAATGGATTCATTGAGTCTAGCAAACAAAGGAGCGATTGTTACCGGAGTAGATTTTTCAGGAGAAGCAGTAAAATTAGCTCGCTCATTAAGTAGAGAACTAGAAATCCCAGCCACCTTCATTCAATCTAACATATACACGTTGCAAGAGAAGATAACCGACAAATTTGATATAGTTTTCACATCGTATGGAGTACTTGCATGGTTGCCTGATCTTGAAGGTTGGGCAAAGTTGATCTTCCATTGTTTAAAACCAGGAGGATTCTTCTATATCATAGATGGCCATCCTTATGGCCAAATTTTTGACGAGAAAGAGAAAAAGGAATTGAAAATTGGGTATTCATACTTCACCGACGGGAAAGTTGAAAGATTTGAAGATGGATATACTTACGCTTGTGAATCGGAAGTTCTTGAAAACCAAGTTAACTACCAGTGGACTCACCCCATAAGCTCAATAATTAATAGTTTAATTGGAGTAGGATTACGGATTGAGCATTTCCATGAATATCCATATAGTGAATTTCAAGCTCATCCAATTTTATTCAAACATGAAGATGGGTATTTCTATTTCCCACCCGAATTTCCCATTAAGACTCCATTAATGTTCTCGATAAAAGCTTCAAAAACCTAAGAATTTGTTGAACTTACGGGGGAAATAACTCTAAAAAGTATGGTTTATTTACCTACTAAAATGAAGATCTTGCGCAGATTCACTCGGTATTATCGACCATACCGGGGATTATTCATCTTGGATATGGTATGTGCAACAGTTGTTGCATCTTTAGATTTGATTTTCCCTCTATCAACTCGTTGGTACATAAATGATTGGATACCAAGTAAGAATATCAACATGATCATTATATTCTCCGCTGTTCTTTTATTATTGTATGTTGTTCGAATGATTTCAATGTATATTATGGGCTATTGGGGGCATATTCTTGGTACAAAAATGGAGGGAAATATGAGAAAAGACCTTTTCACACATATTCAAAAAATGCCTTTTCAATATTTTGATGAACATCGAACAGGAACCTTAATGAGTAGGTTGATTGGAGATCTTCGTGAAGTCAGTGAAATGGCCCACCACGGTCCAGAAGATTTATTTATTTCCGCAATCATGCTAATCGGCTCATTTATCATATTAATGACGATAAATATATTCCTTACTTTGATGTTGTTTATCTTTGTAGGCCTGCTAATTACGTTTTCAATGATAAAGCGAAAAAAATTAGTAAAGACATTTAGAGGTGTCAGAGAATCCCACGCGAATATAAACGCTCAAATTGCAAGTTCTATTCAAGGAATTCGTAGCACAAAAAGTTATACAAACGAAACTTATGAAATTGATAAGTTTTTAGAGCGAAATCTCGAATATGTAGAATCTTATCGTAAATCCTATAAGCACTTGGGAGAATTTAGCGCGGGAAACAACTTTCTTATGGATTTACTCAGTCTAGC
>JAEOTN010000043.1 GCA_016839865.1 Promethearchaeota archaeon
ATTCCTCCCCAGCGTTTCGAGAATAAATTCCGGATTAACCAATACGCTACGAAGGCTAGGAAGATGCATATAAATATTGATACAGAAATCATTATTGTTTCAAATTCCCAAGGATGTGTAAAACTCCTTAGAATCAGATTGATTAGATATATTAGTCCAGCGAAAAATATACTAACAATAAATGCTAGAAGTACACGGTAACCGGGTGTCATTGCCATAATAATCACTTGAAGAAGAGGTCGGACATCCTATCAATTGATGTTGCATAAAAATCTCCGATGATCTGTGAAATTTTCTCATCGAATTTACTTCCTTCTTTGATTTTTTCCGCGACAAATGGAGAGGGATTCGGTTCAATTTCCGTTAAATAAACATCCAGCAGCGTTTCCAGGATTTTTGAGCTAAAATTTGTATTAAGTCGCTTATCTCCTATTACATATACCAAGTAGTTGATAGGAGGTTGAGTATCATCGATTTTTATTTCACTTTCTTTGAATACAATTCGATATTGCTTCAATTTTATGGTGTTTATTTTTTCTGACATACTCACCTTTGTCATATTGAAAATCGCATCCAGAAATTGACCCTTAGTTTCTTGACTGATACGTCTTAAGTTCTTTAAATGGTAGAAGCTCTTTTCGTAAATCAGCATCCCATTCTTAAGTAACCCAAGTTCGTATAGTACCATAAGTTGTCCCTTAATATGTCCTTATTAGGTTTATTGATTTTATTAGATTTAAAACTAGTATACCCGTCTTTTAAGTCATATTTTAGGTAATATTTTTATCAAATCCATATTAGAATTTCACTAGACAAGATCTTATGGAACAGTTTGATAAATAAGATAGTCTGTTATTCCAGTTTAGAAATTGGATATATTAGTGATAAGAAATGACAGAAACAAGCACAGAAACTGGTCGAGTCAAATGGTTCAGTTCTAAAAAGGGCTACGGCTTCATAATCCGAAATCCTGAGGCTGCTGAAGAAGAACAAGAGGAAATTTTCGTACATTGGAAACAGATCGAGATGGATGGGTTTAAAACTCTCCTTCCTGGACTAAAAGTTCAATTTGAAGTTGGACCCGGTCAAAAAGACGACACAGTCGAAGCAAAAAATGTGAAAATTGTTATGTAATTTTTTTGTGATTTCAACAACGATAACAGCGATTACATCATTTTTTTTTCTTTTTCATTTCGAATTTTATTTATAGTGGGACAACTAGAGGTATTGTATGTTTGACCAAGTTGCGAAACTCAAGGAGATAATGAGACAAAAACTTGATATTGTGGAGAAACCGGAGAACGGGAAAGAGGTAGTAATCGTTATTGAGGAGAAAATCGAAAAGTCCTACACTGCAGAAGTAGGGATTGGGAAATGTTGGATGTTACCTCCAAATTACGATATTGTGGGTAAATTATTCACAGAAAACACTCCCGAGTTTACAGAAGGTACGATAAAAATTCATACTAAAGAGAAACATAAGACTCAAAAGCTGTTGATAGGTATTGCAGAACCTGGGTTTATTCGAAAAATTGATGAAGCAACATGGGATGGGAAATTTAAAAATTTGGATGATCTAATAGATATAATTAGCCATCTTTACTAATTTTCATAGTATAAAAGCGAAGAAAAAAGAAGATTATTGATAAAATTTCTTAACTGTTGATGCAACGAATCTAACTTGCTCCTCAGAAAGTAAAGGTTGGACTGGCAACGAGATCACCTCATTAGCAAGTTTCACAGTATTTTCTAGTGGTGCATGCTCTTTGTTCTTATATACATCTTGGAGATGTATGGGGATTTTGTAATGAATACCATAACCAATTTCATTCTTAGCTAGTTCTTCAGCAAGCGCATCCCGTTTTGGCACACGTATGGTGTATTGGTGAAATACATGTGTGTATCCAACCGGTGTATTCGGAGTAATAAGTTCTGAAACACCACTCAATAAATCATTATACAACAGAGCGTTTTCTATTCGTTTTTTGTTATTTCCTGATAATTGGGATAAACTATATCTAGCTACTAAACCTGCTACCGCTGGCATGCGGAAGTTAAATCCCATTTCTGTATGAATGTACTTCTTACTTTGACCATGATTTACAAAACGATTAATTTTTTCATATAAGTCTAGGTTATTTGTCGTAATTAGTCCGCCTTCTCCCGCTGCAAACATGTTTTTAGTCGGATATAAAGAAAATGCGGCGATTTCACCAAGATTTCCTGCTCTTTTTCCATGATACTCAGCACCATGGGCTTGACATGCATCCTCAATTACCGATATATTGTGATTATTTGCGATTTCTTGAATTTCGTCCATATTTGCGCATAATCCATACAAATGGACAGGCATTATTGCTTTGGTTTTAGGAGTAATGGCAGCTTCTATGGATTTTGGGGAGAGAGTAAAAGTTTCAGGATCTATATCTGTAAACACTGGTTTAACTCGAAATGGAACCATACAATTTGCAGTAGCAATAAAAGAAAAACTAGGAATTATAACTTCATCATCGGGTTGTAAATTCAATCCATACATAATAGTTAATAATGCGGATGTTCCACTATTTACTGCCCTACAATATTTTGCGCCGGTAAATTCTGTAAAATCCTGCTCAAGACCACGAACAGGTTTTCCTTCTATCCACATTCCACTTTTTAATAGAGCTTTTGCTTCTTCCAGAACAGAATCAGGAAGTTGCAATTGCACAATAGGTACTTTCATCTAGAATTTCTCCTCCATAAGTTTATCTTTTGGTATTAGGTGGAACGAACAATCAATATGACGAATCCAATGCAACCCCTCGGGCAAAATACTGTATTGTTTGGTTTCAGGAGGAATAGGATCTCCAAATCCTAATTTCACAACCATGTATGGCATGTTTGCATAAGGTACATTGTATTGTTTCCCAGCAAAAGAGAAGAAATAGCTGGTTGTGAAGAATCTACCAGGATTAATTTCAGTGGGCATAGGAATTCCATCTTTATCGTATTTCATATCCACGCAGAATACTCCACTAGCATTTTTATCGATAGATAATACCGCTTTTGTTGCCATTTCGTTAACTTTATCGTTATTTACTGTTGCAGCAACAACTGGGGTTCCTGTTACACCAGATGGTGCTAGATATGGATAGATATACTCCAGCCGCTCACGAGCTTGAGATGTAACCAGTGTTCCATCCTTCCACACACTCTGGAATGCCACATTTCTACCTGTAAGATTTTCTTGAGCAATGAATACCCAATTTTTGCCTCGAGCTCTCCAATATTTAATCCAATGAATCCCAAGATCTACGGAATCACATGGAGTTGAACCAGTTCCCCCCGCTCCTTGTGTTGCACGTATCCATAAATTTGGACCTAACTCTTGAAATGCTTTTTCCATATCTTCTTTTAGAGTTTCATCACGCAATACTATGGATTTAACAGTGGGAAATCCATTTGCGTCCCAAACTTCAGCAGAGAGATTTTTATCATGACAAATTTTTACAGTTTCTTTTGAAGGTAAGTATGTTTTTGCATGCAATTTCTCACGTGCTTCAGATATTACTTTTACTTCAATATCAGGTTGAGGATGTACTAACTCAATGCCATACAGATCAATTATCTTGTTTAATTCTTCAATATAATTTGGAGCAGTGCATCTTGGTACAATAAACACTTCATCCAGTAGAGGTCTGGCAAATTCTACATGATATGCGCTTATATCCGTGCCATAGAGTTTCATTTCTTCTCCTGAATCTCGCAAGCTACGAAGAACATTTACTCCTGCAGGACCTCCTGCACCAGTAACTAATATTTTTTTCATTCTAATTTTCCTATTTTCCGTTAAGTTCGTTATGTGGGAGTGACGATTTTTTTATTTGAAGTTTCTCCATTGCGTTCTTTTAATTTCGTAATTTTATTGCGTAGGTGTTTTACAGATAAAATGTACCAGATAACGAATCCTCCTATTGCAAGAATTCCCGCTATCAACCAGTTTATAAATCTTAACCATTCATTTCCCCCTGCTTGAGCTATCAAAATGGCACGTAATGCCACAAGAAGTCCTATACCACCAATTAAGAGAGTCATCATGAAATAGGTGATGACTCGAATTGCTTTGAATTTCTTTAGAATAAAGGCATATAAAATACCCACAATTATCAACGCAACAAGTATCCATATGGGATTGAGCATACCACCATTTTCTGATCCAAATATTGGTAATGGAGTCCATTTAGATTGACGAACCGTTTCGGAAACTATCCCAAATAGCCCTCCAACGACTGCTAAAGCCCAAATATTTCTAACTAGTAGTGGTTCTGTTAGTGGTTTCTCTGCGAGAATCAAACGTGGAAGAGTTAAGTGATCATTTTCCCCCTTAGATGCTTCAATTAATTGAGAATCAGTCACAATGATATCTTGTGTTTTAATTGTATGCCGTTCTCGAAATCCCCGTAAAGAAGCAATGACATAGAATCCATTGAAAATATGAACGAGAATGGCACAAAACATAGCAACTTCTAAACTTCCCAATAAAGCAATGCACGCGATAGTCGCACCCATGGATAATGTACCTACATCACCTGGAAATACTTTCGCAGGAAACCGATTAAATTTGAAAAATGCCGTGAGTGCACCGATTACTGATAAAGATAATATAAGACCTTCGGAGGATCTTGCGATCAATGAATAGATAATCATGAAGACGATAACGATCAAACTGGTTCCAGATCCCTCTCCATTATATCCCTCTAACATATTTACTCCATTTGTTAGAACCATCAGAATAATTGGGATAGCTAATTGATATATAAATGTGAGCTGAGTCTGGCCAATTATCGGTACAAGTGGATCTTCTATGTGAATAAAACCTACTTTGACAACATTTAACCATTCTAACCAACTTGGCCAGGATTGAGATGTCATATCGAGATTTAAAATGAATAATGGTAGCCCTGTGAGAACCATAAGCAACATTTTCTTGAACGAAGATAATGTTTTTCGATCGTCCAGATATCCAACAAGTCCGGATAATATTACAGTTAATGAAAATGCAAGAGTTTCTTTCCAGATTTCTGGAAAAATTAACATTATGATGATTTGTCCGGGAATTAATCCTAACACAAATGCAATCCCTCCAGATTCAGCAACTTCTGGTCGAGTTTTTTTATGAATGTCTCTACCGATCCAATTATGTTCTCGTGCAAATCGTATATATGTCTTGAAAAGAAACTGAGTGAGGAAATATGAGCCGATAACAATTCCCATCAGCAGGAATATTTGCCATATAGACCAGTTTAGTTCATTAAATGATTTCATTTCAATCTCAAGGGATTTTATTATTTTATATAGTGTGTATACAGAGATTACACTATTTTTCAAGTATTTGGTACGGAGGCTAGTATTTTTGCTCATTAGCGTTATTTTCGGAGATTTTAAATGATCGTAATCTCGATATTTTCCTATCACTATCAAAGAGGATTTCAATGAAAATCTGGTTGAACCATACACTAGCATGTCCGGATGATGCGTCTTATCCATTACAGTTAACAATCTTTGAATGGGAAAAATCTGAATACAGTCAAACTGAAGAAGAAAAAGATACGAATTCCACTGAAGAAATGTTTAAAGCGATGATAGAGGGATATAAATCAAAAACACTGTGCAACATCAAAGGCTCAAATCCTCCTTTAACTATCCATTTGAAACCCTCTAAAGATATTTCGACACACGAAAAGGATATAGAAAACGCGCAGACTGAAGAAAGGATAGTTAGATTAAAGAAAAATCTTCTATTTGATATGATTGTAATTACAGCAGTTCCTCCACAAGAATTTCTGCAGAAGTACAAGGACATACTTGATGAATTTAGCGTTATAAAGGATCTATCTGGGAAAAAACTTGCTCAAGATGCTTACAAAATAACTACACAATCAATATTGCCAATAATTGATGGAAAATTGAATGAATGCAAAAAGATTCCTAAAAAGGAGAAAGAGATTGAGAAATTTCTTGAATCCTTTATGCAAGAACTTCTATTTCTGAATTTTTATTTAACCTATGTTGAAATTGAAGAGGGATTATTAGCATGCCCCCATTGCAAAAGATGGTTTCCCATTATAATGACAATACCAAGAATCTACCCAAAATTTATGAAAAGAGAAGTAATAGATCTAGATTTCTTGAAAAAATGGCAGGATTCGTATCCAAAAGACGTTATTTTGGATTAGACTCAAGAAAAATTTTTATTATCGCATGTATTTACAACATTACTTTCACAACTACAGCCCCGTAGTGTAGTGGTCAAGCATAGAGGGCTTTGAACCCTTTGACGGAGGTTCGAATCTTCCCGGGGCTACTAATCTTTCTTTCTAATCGCTAATTTTATCGCATTTACAATGTTTTTGTTATAAGAATCCTCTTGGTAGAATTACTTCGTTCTTAATCGTGCATTTTTCCCAATTTCCAATATACGCATGAGGATCCCTTGAAATTATTACCTAAGCTGAGTCGAATATACAGATTCTATTCGGTTTACTACTTCCTCCCAAGAATAATTCTGAAGCATGGGTCCAGCAGAACGCACTTTTTCTAATCCAATTTCAGGATTTTTCACTTGGTCGATTATAGATTTCGCTAGCAACTTGGGATTTTGTGGTTCTACAAACACAGCTTGGTCTTGTAATACTTCTTTGTATGCGGCTAGATTTGAACATATCACCGGAGTTCCACATGACAAACTTTCCACAGGAGTGATCCCAAATCCTTCTGATGCGTAGGAATATGTTATAAACATATCAGCCATACTATAGTAGTCAGGTAGTTCCTCAACAGGAATCAACCCCGTAAAAGTCACATCTGGATTATCATGTTTCCATTGTTCCACAGCAGGACCCATTTTTAAGGTGGATTTCCCCCCAATTACACATTTCAGATTGGGGATTTCTTTCTTAGCTAGATTATAAGCGTTGAGTATGTCATCCACACCTTTATAAAA
>JAEOTN010000244.1 GCA_016839865.1 Promethearchaeota archaeon
AATTTTTGAACCATAAATTGCGATTTCTTCAGATGGATTACTCGTTGGAATTTGATCTGTTGTACTTTTAGCCTGTGTACCAATAATAAATTCCTGTTGTGTTGCGTCTTTTCCTGGTTGATCAGTTCCTTGAGATATCTCTTTAGTGCTAGCAGCATTTTCCCAAACCACTGTCTTATTTCGGATTGTATTAAGAAAAAATAGTCCAAGAGACAAAACTACTGCCACGAGTAAAATAATAATCGCTTCTTTATATTTTTCGATTAAAGATTGAATGGAAGTTTTATCCGAACTCGTATCAACTCCGGATCCTTCTATTTCTAATCCATCCGAAGCTGTACGTAGAGCATCTTCTATATCAACTTTGAGCTTTTGTGATTCTTGATCCTCTGTATGTAATTCTGACTCAATTTCATGGGATGATTTTGTTTTTTTGTATGAATCCGAGTCTGCCTTATGTGCTAACTCTTTTCCACAAAAACGACAGAATTTGGCTTGAGGATTAATTTCACGATCGCAGTACCTGCAAAATTTTTTATCTGTGGCTATTCTATTTCCACAAAATCTGCAAAACTTTTTTCCTAGATCTATTTCATTTCCACATTTTTCACAAATCATTTAATTGTAAAAATCTTTTCTCTTTCTTCTAGAAGATTTGTTTTCCCGCGAAAACATATAAGCTCAAATTGGATATTTTTTTCTCCTATCGAATTTTTCTCTTTCTATAATTATCTTCTAATCTCAGCTAACTGACCTCCGGTTTGACTAATACCATCACGCTATCATAGTATAAGAACCATTATCATTGATTTAAAGGATAAGATCCTCATTAGATAATTCTTGTTTCTTATTCTCTTGAATCAGTTAGTGGTTTTTCGTAAAATCCTTGTAGTTTGTTAGCATTTATTGAAAAACCTGTTTTGGGTTCAAAAACGGTTTCATCATACCCGCAATAAAACAGCATACCCCATAAACCGATTTTTAGCAGATAATCGTCATACTTGCTTGAATATTCTTTATCAACAAAGCGTTTAATCAAAAAACCAACGATAAAAGTTCCTAGACCCATAAGTAGAACTTGGGTTGCTATTTCTGATTCTGCAGCAGAGGATACCCACAAACCCACAGCAATACAAAAAGCTGCAAAAATGAACGTCATCCAAGCAATCACATTTAAGCATCCTTTTGATGGTTCTGATGGAGGAGCTAACTTTGCGCTAATGGCAGATACACTTACACCACTATCACTGGCTAATCCTACTCCAATTCCAACTTTCTTATCTGAAGTTAGCCCAACTCCAATCCTTGGCCCAGAACTTTGCGTAATTTGTATACCATTTTCATAAACAATTGATAGTTTTCTTATTTGATCATCTTTGCCACAATCAGGACAAACTAATTTATCACTTGATTTTGATGATTTTTTCTCACTATTGGTGATTTTATCTTGCTTATCTTGGCTTACATGTGATTCAGTAACTTCTAACGAACTCCCGCATTCTTCACAATAATTACTTCCAGATGGATTCTCGTTACCACAACTCGTACAGTACATACCGATCCTCCTTTTCCTCAAATAATAAAATTATATTATATTCAAAAAGAAGGTATGGATACTATAAATAGAAATGAGTCCATATAATATACATATTATTTCCGATCTATTACATTTTTACGTGCTTTATTGAAAAGTTTTTTAGTTGGAAACGCTAATCACAAATAAAGAGAGAGCCGCAATAAAACCAAATCTCACAATTTGGTTGATTAATTCAATCTTGTAAAAGCTTTGTACTTTGAACAAACTATACAAATTACTAAAATGAAAAACTCTTAAATCAATTCATTCAATGCATCTTTTGCTAATTCTGATCCCTTTCTTGATGCCTGAGTGAGTATTCTTAGTCCTTCGTCCTTTTTACCTGAACGATATAAGCATTGTCCAAGCATAGCATTTATATCCTGATTTGTTGGGTTTAATCTAAATGCTTTTTTAAAGATATCTATTGATTTTTCATCTTGATTATCCATTTTTTCAGCATATATCATTGCAACTTTACATAAGATATCTGATTTTTGTGAATTATCCGAGCTTAATTCAGCTGCTTTCAAGTATTTCGAAACTGCAGATTCGTAGTTATAATTCACAAATTCTTCCAAGGATTTATCCACGTTATTAGGTATATCCGATACATCAAATTGACAATAGTTAGCCATTTTCTCATGCGCCAATCCTAGCGCAAAATGCGCAAAATTATAATCAGGTTCTATTGCAACTGCCAACATTAGCTCCGTAAGGGCTTCATGATAATCTTCAAAAGTATTATCTTCGTTTTTAAGGATTTCCCAACCACGCAAGAATTTTTCTGAGTGTGAACTGGATGTCATTTGTCCTCATTAGATAAATCTTTAACAAATGCTTCAATCAAAATATTGATCATCTTTCTAATTATTATTCTATAGTAATTACTTTTATATTAATTAAATTGAGTGGGATTTTTATTTGAGATCTACTACCATTGCTTCTTCGTTCTATTTACTAAGCTTTCCTGATCATGGATGAATTGGTTACCACATAATCGAAGTGTTTATCGCATATCGCTCAATATCTGTAATATTCCTCTGACGTTTTCTGTTTTAATCGATATTAACTCAAAAAAATGAATTCGTCTTCTTTTCATGAATTAGGAAATATACTTCAAAGTAAACACC
>JAEOTN010000245.1 GCA_016839865.1 Promethearchaeota archaeon
ATGAATAAGGTTCAAGAAATGAACGAAGTGTCTACAATAGAAAAAATGCTAATAAAGAAGAAACTGGAACAGTTTCTCGAAGAAGACATACGTTACGGTGATATCACTAGTAAAATTTTGAAAAATTCTGAAGTAGTTGCTCAAATTTTATACAAAAGCAATGGATTAGTGTGTGGAATTCAAGAAGCAAAATTATTATGTGAAATGGGCGGTATTGAAGTTATAAATGCTGTATCTGATGGAGATGATATTAAAAAAGGAACTGAAATTATGCGTTTAAACGGAAATCTCCATGACATTTTGATAATCGAACGTACTCTCCTAAATATCATGATGCGTATGAGTTCAATTGCATCAACTACATATGAGTATAGCAAACTTATTCAACAAACTAACCAGAATGTAAAAATCGCAGCAACTAGAAAAACTACACCGGGATTTCGGTTATTTGAAAAACGGGCAGTAATAATTGGTGGAAGGGGATTTTCAGACACCCATCGATGGAATCTTGATGACATGGTGTTAATTAAAGACACTCATCTACTCGCATCCCAACAATCTATTCCTGATCTGATTGCTTCCGCACGAAAAAATACGTCATTTTCAAAAAAGATTGAAATTGAAGTACAATCTCCAAAAGATGCTTTATCTGCAGCTCATTCTCATGTAGATATAATCATGTTTGACAACATGAGTCCCTCGAAAATCAAATCCACTATTCAAAAAATCCGAAAAGAAGTTGAACCGCAGTATGTTCCCTTATTCGAAGCTTCTGGTAATATCACATTGGATTCTATTTCTGAATACGCTAATACCGGTGTAAATATCGTCAGTACTAGTAAGATAACCTTTCACCCAAGTAAGATTATTGATATTTCACTTGAGATCGTGCAAAACTCAGATTAGCAGGGATTCAATGAGTGTATCCTTGATTTTATTAAAAGCTTGCATGAAATCATTGATCCGAGATAAAGCTCCTATAACTACATAGATTCTGAGGGTTTGATCATCTAGCATATATTCTGAAAATGATTTCACCACATCTTCAAATCGATGTTCAATCGATGCGAACATTTCTAATTTAGTTGCATCAGGTGTGTATACAACTGGAATTATTGAACGCTTTATTTCTGAACTCGAATGTTGTTGTTTATGTCCGCTAATAAATTTTAATATTGCATCCCGTAATGCTTCGCTACGTGATAAATATCCGGATTCCTGGCGGATATCATCAAATTTCTGTAGAATATCATCTGATAATTGTAAAGATACCATTGGCATTTCAAATCACTCCATGAACGATACAATAATATAAACGAATCTCTCAAAAAAAATTATGCAAGAAACTGAGTATATGGTGAGTGTGTCCAAAAAAGTAATCATTCAAGCTAGTTTCTATACTTCAAAGGAGATAACAGATCTATCTTTAATATGTGTCATTACCCATCCATACTCCCTTTGGGGCGGATCTATGAATAATAACGTAGTCGTTGGAGTTCGCAATCAATTAGTTAAGAGTGGGTTACCATGTATTACTTTTAATTTTAGAGGAGTGGGAAAATCAACTGGTGCAATGGGGGATGGAACAAAAGAACAAAATGATTTAATCGCTATTTGTGATTTTGCCCAAAAAACTCTTCAATACATGGAGATTTTTATTGTGGGATATTCATATGGAGGTCTTATAGCATTATCTACAGCTGAAAAACTTAGTAATATTCGGGGTATGAGCTTGATATCTTATCCGGTAGGATTTGTAAAACATTTAGCTCCTAGATTTTCGCTTGAATTTCCTATTCATTTTATTCATGGAATGTCTGACGATATAATTCCTATTCAAAGAGTAGAAGAAATTCTTCCAAAATTTAAAACTAAGCCAACAATGGAATCAGTTCCAACAGATCATTTTTATAATGGAGAAGAAAAACGTATAGGAATTGCTATTAGGGATTATATCAATAAAATTAGAGATTAGATAAGTCTTCTAAGACAGGGAGTGCATTTTCCACAGCCCAATCAAAGAGTTTCTCATTATATTTATCTACTTCATCATTTTCTGGTTTATCAGTTAAACCAATCAATAGATACACTTTACCCGTGGAAGTCTTAATATTTTGGCACACTATACAAGCGTCTCCATATATAGTCTTGAAGTATTCTAAATCAGCTAAACCCATATCTTCCTTTGCTCGTTCGCATGCTTCTGAAAGCATAGCACCCATAGCAGAAACCATTTTCTCGTGGAAATTTGAGTCCGGAATTTTTTGTGAAGCAATCGGTAAACCATCTTTTAGCGCAAATATACATACTTTGTATCCATTCTCATTTAGTTGCTTTAAAATTTCCATCAATCTTGACGTTGACATTGTTTTAGTGTACCCCTAATTTCATCTTTAAATTTGTTATATTTATTTGTATTCAACTGTGTTATATTTCTTTCGTAACTACATGAGAGTGACAATGTATGCAGAACTTAGTTCCTCAGTTAGATCGAGAATTATTACCGTAGGCAAAGCGCGTCTTTGCACATTATATCTTTTATTTAGGGGGGGAGCTCGAGGTTGCATAGGGGAACCGGGATTCAAATGAAGAAATCCATGGTCTAATTCATAATATTCTTTGATGATAGGTGTATGCGTGTGTCCTGTTACAAGAACATCCAAATTTTCTTGCTTGATAAAAGAAAAAGATGGCATATCATGAATTAGTCCAATATGTTTACCCAGAATTTCGACTTTACTAAATGTTGTAAATCGTTCATGGATTGTACTGTCGTCTACATTCCCAATGACTGCTTCAACAGGTGCAATTTTCTCAAGATCGTCAATGAATGAGATAGTTGAAACATCTCCCGCATGTAAAATTAATTCTACATCTGTGAAAGCTTCTTCTAATCGTCGATATAAGCCTGAATAATCCACATTTGGCTTTATATGAGTGTCTGAAATAATACCGATTTCCATTATAATCACTTCAAATCTATACAAAAAACATGCCTATGGCCCAAAACACCAAACCAAAGATAATGTCGGCCACAATGACATTTCCTCTTGTTTTTTTATCAGGAAGCTCGGTTTTATAGGATTTAAATGTATTAAAAAATGCTTTTACTCCAGATTTTACTTCCTTAAAGAAAACGATTGCTAAAATAAGCGTAATTCCTAACAAAGGTAAGTAGATAATTTTTGCCAGATCCCAGAACACTATGTTTTGTGTTGTATATAACCAAAGAACTGTCACAGAAATAACATTATTTAGAAAGTGAGCTATTATTATCGGCCAAATCATCCGTTTTTTAATAATAAAAACTGATGAAACTGATCCTACATAAAACGCTCCTAAGGTCCAAATAATTGCGGGAAGGATATCGAGTAACACATTTGAGCTATAAAATATATATGTAAAATGCGACATTGCGAAATAAATAGAAGTAATTACAACTGAAGAGCCTGGATTAAGATATTTCTCGGATCTCATTGTATGAAATCCACGGAAGAATTGCTCCTCTCTAATTCCGACCATAAAGTGCAATAAGGTCGCGTTTAGAATAAAAAGACCAAAATTTGTGAAGTTTATGTATTCACTACCACTACTTGCAGTTAATGATCTTTGAGAATATTCTAGCCCACCAGGAATAGAATAGGTGAGGAAATCAAGTGGAATATAAACTAAAAATAAAATTAACAATGCAAAAAGAAGTTGCACCCCAAATTTTTTAAATGTAAAAAATGATGTCGTTTCTTTTAAAGGGGGTTCAGCTTCCTTTAATGGCATTTTATTTTTATAAAATACCAACTGAATAAACCCAAGTGCTATTACTACCGAAATTCCAAGAGATATCAAGTTTGCAAGAAAAACTATTAAGCCTTTATAATTGGAATCTGGAATAAAATCCTCGAGATACGCAAATCCAACTTGATATATTAGAAAATTAAAGAGCATGGCCATAAATACTTCGAGGAATACGTAAAATCGTCGTGGTGCGATATGTGTGGAAAAGGATTTCTTCTCTATGTTGTATAATTCTTCATAATATGGATCGTCGCGGATTGGATCTGACATTTGTGATACCTTTCAATTTACTGATTTAGTATGTTACAGACAATAATTCCTAAACATTTATGCCGTTTTCTTTGTGAACCGAAATTCTCCTTTAGATGTCTTCAATAGCAAGCTGTTATGACCATTATTAGTGGAAGCAACATGGCCAATGACTTTTGCAGGGACATTAAATGATTGTGATATGTTAATGAGATCCTGCGATAATTTTTCTGGTACTATTATCTCCATTCGATGTCCCATATTAAAAACTTGGTGCATTTCCTCCCATGATGTTCCAGACGATTTTTGAATCATTTGGAATACAGGGGGAATTTCAAACAAATTATCCTTAACATATTCTAAGTCATGTCCAAAATTAAGACATTTTGTTTGACCACCACCGGTATTATGATAAATTCCATGGATTTGTGAACGATATTTCTGCAAAATTTGGACTAAGAGTGGAGCATAGGTACGCGTAGGTGAAAGTAAAGCTTCTCCCACCGTAAGTTCAGTTCCAGATAAATTTTCTAATAAGGTGTGTTTCCCATGAAATACAAGACCTTCATCAATGCCCGGATCATAGCATTCAGGATATTTTGTATAATATTTATGGGTTAAAGTTCCATGTCTGGCCAGAGTAAGACCATTACTAGAAATTCCGCTATTATATCCGGATTCATAGGAAGCTTGTCCAGAGCTTGCCAATCCTACAATGACATCTCCTTCTTGTACTTTATTCGCATCAATTACTTGTGATCTCTTCATACGTGCAAATAAAGAAACTCCAACTTCCAAAGTACGGCATAAATCTCCTACATCTTCAGTTTCTCCGCCAGCTAATCTAATGGAAAATCCGAGTTCAGATAACCATTTACAGAATGAAATGTGATGCTGAATTAATACTGAAAGAGCTTGTCCAGAAATGAGTTTCTTATTCCTACTTATGGTATCTGAGATAAGTACATTCCCAGGTACTCCTACACAGAGAACATCATCCACATTCATCACAATTGCATCTTGAACGATTCCTTTGAAGTAAGACAATTCCCCAGTCTCTTTATACATCATATAAGCTAAGTTTGCCTTGGTTCCTGCTGAGTCCGAATGGAATACAGAGCAGTAGTCCGGGTCTCCACTAATATCTGGGAGAATTTTGCAAAAGGCTCCTGGAAATACTCCTTCATCTTGACCTTTTAATGCTTTGTGAACGTCCTCTTTGGATGCTGATACTCCCAAATTCTCATATGTGTTAGATTTTTTCATCTGGAATTCTCCACATTAGAATTACAAATACTTGGATTTCATTGTAGATACCAAGCTTTCCACTTGTTCTACAGCTTTACCTATGTAGTTTTTAGGATTAAGCAAGTCATCTATTTCTTGAGCAGTGAATTTCGAATTGATTGTAGGCTGGGCATTAAATACCTCCCGAATTGATCTCTTCTCACTTCTTGCTTGAATAACAGCTTCACGTAGTAATTCATGGGCTTCTTGCCTTCCTACTCCTTTTCCAACAAGTTCTATCATGATTTTTTCGGATAAGATTGCCCCATCTGTAAGATTCAAATTTCTTGTGATATTCTCAAAATCTAATTCCAACCCGGAAAGAATTTTTCGGAGTTGGACAAGCATATAATCGAGTAATACGAAAGATTCAGGTAACATAACTCGTTCTGATCCACTATTTGATATATCCCGTTCATCTTCAAGCGATATGTTTTCTAAAGCAATATAGGTATTGGACTTAATAACTCTGCTCAACCCACACAAACGCTCTAATTTATGAGGATTTCGCTTTTGGGGCATAGTAGAACTACCTACTTGTTTTTTCTTGAAAGGTTCAAAAGTCTCAGCAATTTCACTTCTCTGTAATGCACGGAGTTGTCGTGCGATTTTATCGATAGTTCCTGCAATCATTGCAAGAACGAGAATAACTTCGGCATAACGATCTCGTTGAACAACTTGATTTGCAATCAAAACAGGTTGGATACTAAGGAGTTCCATTACCTTTTGTTGGACTTGGATACCTTTGTCCCCAAAACTTGCCATTGTTCCAACCGCCCCCGACATTTTCCCTACTGCAATCCTAGGTAAAACTTCATTTAATCGGTCTATGTGTCTTCCAAACTCTGCAGCCCATACTCCAAAGCGCATTCCATATGTTGTGGGTAAAGCATGTTGTCCATGGGTCCTTCCTACACAAACTAGTTCTTTATGTTCCATACTCAATTTTAAAAGGATTGATAAAAGCGATTTAACATTTTTCAAAATAATACTTGATGCTTGTTGAAGGATCATTGCATTTGCGGTATCTTCTGTATCATAGGATGTAGCGGATAAATGCACATATTTACCTGCATCTCCTTCACATACTTCGGATATCGCTCGCACCATAGCCATGAGATCATGGTCAATTTCTTTTTCGATTTCGTGAATTCTCTCAATCTTAACATATTTCAAAGTTGCTTTTTTTGTTATCTCTTCTGCAGCGGATTTAGGGATTGTGCCGAATTCTGCATGTGCTTGGGATAGTGCGGCTTCAACTTTCATCCAATTGGCAAATTTGTTCTCTTGTGAGAAGATTTTTTTCATTTCTTCTGTGAAATATCGATATTCGATAGGATGCAACACCATATACATGTAAACTAACACTTAACACAAATTATATCTTGCGTGCAGTGTTCAGTCTTATAAAGAAATCCTCATCAAAGATACTTAATGCTTGGTATATACACACAATATAAGATCTTTATCTGCCCATTTTGCGGTTTGGTCCAATATGCAAAAGAAGGGCAAGGATCACGCAAGTGTCCAAGCTCAAAATGCCGAAAATCAATCAATCTTGAACAAATACTTGTATATGCTAGAACTTATGATATACATAATGCAGTAAAAATCGTTCAACAGATGAAAGAAAAAACGCACGTTCTACAAAAAATGGAGGAGATTCGGCCGATTCTTGGAGAGGATGAGTATAATTAGGTATGAACTATGGCATCTGAATCAATCCTTGAGCTTCCCGTTGATGAAGTGTATCAAAAGCAACTCCAAAAATTGAAGAAAAAGTGGAATGTTGATTATTACAATGCTCGTTTTAACGTGAAATCCGCTACAAATATTCACATCAATAAAGGTAAGATGAAAGAAAATAGGAATAGCAACGATTATGGTTTTTCTATTCAGGCGTTTGTTGATGGAGGATATGGTTTTGCATCTAGCAATGATATTTCTCTTGATGAATTAGACCGAATTTTTGAGAATTCTGCAAAATTAGCTAAGTGGAGTAGCAAAAAAGCAGCAGAAAAATTCAAAATGAAGGAATATGATCCTGTAAAGATTGGGTATGTTCAGAAACAAAAAAGGAACCTTTTTGATACAAGTAATGAAGAGAAAATCCAATTTTTATTAGAACAAGATAAACAAGCAGTTAATTACGATCCTCGAATCTCTAACACTAATTCCTTTTTCGTAGATAAGGTTTCACACGAAATTATTATCACTTCAGATGACCGTTTGATCGATAAAACAGAAAGTATTGCACGTGTGATTGTTTTAATCAACTCCAAAGAGGGTAATATTTTACAAGAAGCGTTTAAATCCAAAGGGATTACAGGTGGATTTGAAGTAGTACAGCAAGCAAACACTCTTGGAGTTGATGCAGCAAAGATAGCTATTGAAAATTTGAGTGCAAAACCGGTGAAAGGGGGAAAATTCAACATTATTGCTGACCCCTACCTTGCAGGCACGTTTATTCATGAAGCTTTTGGACACGCCTGCGAAGCGGACGGAGTATTAGCTGGAGAAAGCCAACTTGCTGGAAAAATTGGAGAACGTATGGGGAATGAAGAGATCAATGTTGTTGATGAACCAGGCACTGATGGAGATTATGGTTATATAAAATATGATTCAGAAGGAATAGAATCACGGACAGCCCATCTCATTGAAAATGGAGTATTGAAAGAATTCATGCATAGTAGAGAAACAGCAAGCAGGATGAATGTCGAACCAACTGGGAATGGACGAGCTCAATCATTTGATTCCCTTCCGATTGTAAGGATGCGAAATACATATATCGAACCCAGAGATTGGACCTTGGAGGAGTTAATGGAGGATTTAAAGAATGGAATATTATGCGTTTCCTGGAATTATGGCTATACAGAACCATCCATTGGTCAATTTATGTTTAAATGTGCTCGTGCATGGGAAGTTAAAAATGGAGAGAAAGTCCAACTCTTGAGAGATGCTGCACTCTCTGGGATGATGATGGATGTATTAAATAATATTACAGCAATAGGTAATACAAAAATGAAAGATGATGGAACTTGTGGAAAATCCCATCAAGGCGCGCCTGTATGTTCAGGATCCCCGTATATCCGAATCAACGATGTTGTAATTGGAGGAATGTAGATGGAAAAGATACATGAAACCGTAGAAAAAGCAGGGACATTTTGTTCCACATTCGATAATGTGAAATCATGGGAAATCTTAGGAGGTTCAGTAAATAGCTCAACATTGTCTATTGAAAAGGGATATCTAAAAACAGCGGAGAATTCAACTCAATATTCTCTAAATATTCGATTAATGGGTGAATTTGGTAAAACTGGGAGTGTCAGCGTAACAAAAATGTCTCTCCCCTTCATTAAGACTTCCATTAAAAATGCTGTCTCACTTATGAAAGGTTCCTTACCTAATCATGATTTCAAATGTCTGGCAAGTCCACCATCGAAATATCCAAAAATTGAAACTCCGTATGATTCTAGCTTGAAAGATTTAGCAGTTGACGATACAAGTGATATCATCGATTCATTTATGAGTATCAAATCCCAAGATAAACGCATTATCTCAGTATCAGGAGATTTATCCACTTCAGATATAACCTACTCCTTACGTAACTCCAATGGAGTAGATGTTCAAAATAACAAATCATCAATTTCAATTTCTTCAGAAATTACTATGGAAGAAGTTGTAAAAGGGAGTAAAGAATTCTCAAATGGATATGAGGGCCAAGTTTATACTCATTTCTCTCAAGTTCAACCAGATGAGATTTTCAGTACAGCCTTATCAAAGGCACAAATGGGATTAAAAAAATCTAAGATTTCAACTGATTCGTATCCAATTATATTAAGCCCACAAGCAGTTGTGTTATTGTTTAACAGCACTATATCTAAGGCTATAAATGGACAAGCGATATACGAAAAACGCAGTTTTATGCGAAATCAAATCGATAAGAAAATAGCATCCGAACTTTTGGATATTCAAGATAATCCATGGTTAGACGGTGGAATATCAACAGCACCTTGGGATATGGAAGGAACGCCTACAAAACCTCTAAAAATAATTGAGAATGGAGTGTTAGATTCGTACTTACATAACGTTTATACAGCAAACTTATTTGAAACAGTTAGTACAGGTCATGGATCTCGTGGATTACATTCAACTAGCGTAGGAATACAACCAAGTAACATGCAAATTAAACCGGGGTCGGATAGTTATGAATCCATGGTGGAAAGCGTTAAAAGAGGGGTTCTAGTGGATGCTTCTTATGATCAACCAAATTATGTCACGGGAGAGTTTTCAGGGTTGATTGCTTCCGGATTCTTAATTGAAGATGGAGAAATAAAAAACGCCCTGCGTGAAAGTATGATTGGATTGAATTTCTTTAATTTTTACAACAGTATCTCTGCTATTGGTAAGAAAATTCATCGCAGAGGTTCCCATTACGTCCCATATATCAAAGTAGAAAATGTGAAAATTAGTGCAAAAGAATGATTTTACCTTTCGTCTATAATTGTTTTAAACCATTCAATTGTTCTTTTTAATCCTTTTTTAAGCTGAATTGTGGGTTTCCACTTCAGAATTTCGTTTGCTCTTTTTAGGAGTGGTTGTCGTCTCGACGGATCATCGATTGGGAGTGGTTGATGAACAATTTTCGAATTCGATTCTGTAAGATCAATTATCATTTGCACTAATTCTAATACTGTTGTCTCAACATTGTTACCAACATTGATTACCTTTCCTCTTGCTTCTGGAGTAGCTATATCGGTTAATATGCCTTCAATCTCATCTACGATGTATGTGTAAGATCGTGTCTGATTTCCATCCCCAAAAATTGTAATATCCTTATCCAATAATGCTTGATAAACGAAATTTGGAACTGCTCTTCCAAAAGTTTTTCCCCATCGTATACGTGGACCATAAGTATTGAAAATTCGTACTACCCAAGCGTGGATATTGTGTTCAAGCATGTAAGCCATAACAAAAGCTTCCCCAGCTCGTTTGGATTCATCATAACAAGAACGTGGACCGATTGGATTTACATTCCCAAAATAATCTTCTGAAGTGGGAATAGCATCATCTGGAGGATTCCCATAGACTTCGCTAGTAGATGTATAAAAGAAATCCGCATTATTTAGATTCGCTATACCTAAAGCGTTGAAGGTTCCAAACGTATTAGATTTCAAAATGGATATTGGGTATTTTTCAAACTCAAAAGGAGATGCTCTAGAAGCCATATGCATTACAATATCAATTCGAGTGATATCAGGAACACTAAATGCATCAGGATGAATTTTACCAAAGTAAATAGGTGCAGAAATATCATGGCTAATAAAACGGAAATTAGGATGGTTATACAAGTGTTCAGTATTTACTAATTTCCCGCTTGAAAAATTATCTACACAGATTACTTTCGCTCCTTGAGATATTAACACATCGCATACCCACGATCCTAAGAATCCTGAGCCACCGGTTACTAGTACGATTTTGTCATTAAAAGAAATGTTACGATTTTGTAGACGTTTATTTATCTCATCTATGTCTTCTTTAATTATTTGCTGAATTCTTTTCACCTAATCAGTGGTTTTGGTATATTTTTTACCACAATTAGTACAGATAATCAAATTCTTGCTGTATCTTTGTCCGCAGTGAGGACATTCTTGTAAGGAACGAGTCACTATTATTTTCGCAACTTCATCGAATGCTTCTTGGATCCCTATACCTTCTTTAGCAGAAGTTTCCACATAGTAATCGATTTTTCGTTTTTTCTTATAGTGCTTAGCTTGTTTTTTTGAAATTTTTCGAAATTCGACAAGGTCAATTTTTGAAGCAATAAGGCAAGTTACAATGTCAGATTCTGCGTTTTTTATTAATGAGTACCAATTCTCGAGGTCATCAAAACTCGAAGGATCGGTTACATCGAACAATAACAAAGCTGCACTAGCTCCGGAGCAATATGCAGGAAACAGCTGTCGGAATTTATTTTCCCCCGCAAAATCCCAGATGCTATATTGTACATCTATTGGATTGGAAGATATCTTTGGATCCGTTACATGTACTGTCTTAACCTCGAATTCTACTCCAATAGTACTTAAAGTATCTGAGTCAAACCGATCATCAACTGCTCTCCGAATCAAGCTTGTTTTTCCAACGCCTTTTGACCCACCGATTACAACTTTTAATTTGATCATAATATATATCCGCTCCTCATCTGAAATAATGAACCCGTATAAATTAGGTGTGGAAAATTATTTTGGGTTTATTATTTAGAACATTGGACCATTTAGCTGTATTAATTATGAATTGTCTGTTTTCTATTTAATTTTTCCTTTCCATTATTGGTTTTACCAATTATCAGACAAAAATCATTAAGGAATTACTATCCTAAAATCTAGTGGTTCATCGACTTACAATCAAAAATACTAGGGGACTAGGCGAGTTAGATATGGAGAGTTCAGTTCGGATCCCGGGCACAAGCTGG
>JAEOTN010000246.1 GCA_016839865.1 Promethearchaeota archaeon
ACAAGTTTTTCAACCCGCTGGGACACTGTACTTATAGTTTTCACAGTTATCTTTATGCTAATGACAAGAAATCAGAAGAAATATCAATAATACCTTTTGGTGGTTATTTATCTAAAAACCCGACATCAGATCGAAACACCCCTACACGAAGATTTACGCTCCTAAAGCCAACTGACGATAGTATTTACTAAAAATACTCGTTTTCCACAATTTTAGTGAAAATTAGCCTGTGTGCGATTAGTGGTAGTAAATTATTCCAAGTTTTCAAGAATTTTCTGAATTATACTATGAAAAATCTGCTCAATAATTGAAAAATTTGTACTATCTAACTCATAGAAAGCCATACTTAATTCGTCAGCTAAAGACTTTCCTTCACTAGAGGTTACATTCTCAGATTCAGAGATGAATCCAATTAATGCAAGGGGCATATCAAAAGTCTTCGATAAATCGCTTAATTCGGATCTTTCTTTAATTTGTAAACTCGTATGTCTCTTTAACTCGTTGTACCAATCTTTGATAGTCATAAAAGAACTTCGACTACTCTTATCAAAGGTAATAATAGCAGCAGAAGCACCCCGATAATAACTGGGTTTGATTCGACCATCGGGTTTTAAATCACCAGAGTCAACAATGAATAAGTTAACAGATGTATGATCAACTTGAACTTTTTTGGTGGAGAAATCAACCCCTAGAAATGGTAACGAATCTGATGGAAATTTCCCTGAAGTAAATAATTTAATCAGACGAGTCTTGGAGGGACTAGGAGAACCCATAACACAAATTTTGAATAAAAGCTCTTCGGTGGTCATTATGATCACTCACTCTCTTGAATTCTTCGGTATAATCCATGGGTTCGAAAATAAAAACCAGACATCAGACCGAAACGCTCAAACACGAAGAATTACACTCCTAAAGCTAACTGACGATAGGTCCACTCGTTTTCCACACGGTTAGCCCTTGTGCGATTAGTAACAGCTCGTTCAAGATTATGGTGCAGTAACTGACATTATAGTTTGATATTGACTGGATTTTTCAACTTTTTGTCTCTCTGATCTCTTTAATATGGTTAAAAAATGATCTTTATAACGAATTTTTGAATTGTTTAAGGCATCAATTTTGGTTTTAAATTTTGACAATGATAAAGGAGAATATAGTTGTGTTAATTCATCAGTCCACAGTTCTTTTGGAACATGGATTTTATTCATAGGGCCAATCCAAATCGTTTGATTAACGAAGGGATTTATAGTATCAATCAATTCGAGAAGATTTCCATCCAAGAACGGTTCAACTGATACACTATTACTCCAATCTTCATTGTAAGTATATTCTAGGGTTTTTAATCGTTGTCTTACCGAAGGTGCAAAAGGTTCCCAATATCTCCTTATCTTATCATTTAATGTGCCAATGGTAAAGCGGAATAGGATTTGCTTTTTCCATGGAAGTAATTCTTCACATAGTTGCTTGACTAACTTGAGTCTAGGTTTGGATACAATCAAAAGGTTGTTTCCAGATTGGAGAATGTTTGAAAAGATTTTTAGTGCTAAATTAATATTCGATCGGGTAATATCATGACTTGAAGGACTCATAATCCATCCTTGGCGCTTCTTGAAGCCTTTTCTTGCCATTTCATTCTTGTTCTCCATGTTTGGCCAATCATCATATTTTTTCCATCCAAATCTATTAGCCATCCGTCGAGCATAACAGTAACGACATCCGTTTGAACATCCCTTACTAAAATTAACGTTTGAACATGCCCATTCCTTTGTTCCCTTCGTATTAACCACTTTTTGTCCAAACCAATTCCATTCATGAAAATGATACTTGTATTTCATTTTGGAGATTCAAATTTTCAATAATTTATTGTTCTCAAACCTTAAATACCTAAAAGAAATATTTTCAATTCAATAATAATCAAATTTATTTTATGTAAGTAAAATTTAAGGAAATGTCATTAAATCCAATCTACTTAATCCTTTTTCAGTTTTTGAGGACTGACGGTCAACAACAATTACTTGATCTGCTTCTAATTCTTTCAATGCAGATCTATAATATTTCTCTGGATAAGGAGTTTCATCAAGACTTCTTTCAATCAATTGATCGTAAGTTAGTTTTTCATTGCTAAAACGAGTTAGGAAGAAAGATTTCAACGCTCTCTCTGGATGCTTAGGATCAAGAATGTCTTGCAATGAGATTTGTTTTAGTCTAGATCCAGTAAAAGTGAAATCCAACCCTCCAATATTATACATGATGGACTTCATTATTTTTAAACCTTTTATATGATTGGTTGCATAGATTAAATAGTAGAGAGTCTGTTTTTTTGATTCAGTGTATACCTTAAGGGTCCAGGTATAGCGGATATCAGCTACAGTTCTTAATTGATGTTGATATAATTTCACCAGCTCATCCTCTCTGTTAGGCATACTAGAGAGTGATTTCCAGCTATCAGTGCCGAAAAGAGAGTTCAACGTACTTTCTAATGTAGGTAAATCTAGGAACCTATTTATATCACGAGACATAAAAGTAATAAAAACTTCTGTTTGAGGTAAGTTCATAATATAATTAATAGTTTCGAAAGGAATACCACTAAACCCAAAAGGATCAATGAAGAAGAAAATTGGTGGATTAAGGGATGATTGTCGTTCAATTATTTCTTTTAATTCATCGAAAAATTCTACAAAAGTTTTATTATGAACTCGAAATGTAATATTCTTTGCAAAATGCCTCTGCTTCTTATTCAACACATTTCTTAAAGATTGACAATTTTCCAAATGTTTTTCCACAAAATGAGCAACAAAATGATTATATGATGTCGATGCTTTTGATGCCTCCTCTAATGCAATAATAGGGGATCCATTCTCCCCATTAGCATAACAACCTCGCCCAGCAAAGCCATCAACATAAAGAATTCCTCCTCGGGTTGATCCAAGAATTTTTATCCATGGTCCCAAATATTTTTTCAAAATTTCATGCTTAATCTTCGTATGAGGTTTGTAAAGCCATTTATTGTAATCATTGTCTTGCAGAGGCATATCGATTCAGTAACCCCCTATGAGAGTTATTGATTGTACCTTTCTTATTTTTTATGTTATTTAGATATTATTTTTCCTTCAATCTTGTCAGAATAATTCGAATTGTGATTCTGAGATTATTTGCATGGAGGATTAATATTTTGTTAATCTTGAAAATTGACAATCTCAAACCTGACGATAACAATTATCCATATAGGAGGTAATCAAATATACAAAGGACTTCTCTGAAAATTGAAGCAAAACCAGATGTAAAATGACTTTTGAAAATGGATAAAAGAATAGGGAATAAGATCTCAGAGTGGTTGTTTATTTCATCAGTGGTTAAATTTGTTAATGCTTCTAAAAATCTTTTGATATCATCCTTTGATTGTAAATCCGATTCTTTAATAGTACCACTTTCAACTAATTCATAGAATTCTTTTCTCTTTCGAGCTTGAGGACTAGGAAAAGTCATTGTATACTTTTTCATAACTCTTTCAAGATCTTCTTTATTGATTCGTTCTAAAAGACGCTCTCTATAGTAATCTCCTGGTAGATATTTTGTAACATATTCTTCTGCTTCCTTAGTTCTGATTTTCGCTTCTTTAATGTAAAAGAAAACAGGATATCGCTGACTTCTTTCTTTTCCAATCTGTATAAGACATTCTCTTGGATCAACATTCCGGGGTATTTTATTGGTCAGGAAATATTCCACTATTTCATTCGTCCCCAACGAATGTTTAATCATTGTACCTAGAACGATTTTAGGTTGATGATTATTATTTTCACGTATGTCTGTTCCCTCTTCAATAGGTGGGAGTTCAGATACAGGAATAGTTTCAATAATGATTTTCTTATTTAATACTGTAGAATCTTCTATTCCAATATCTTTGATTTTATTAATTTTCTCAAATAGTTCCTTAATTAATTTCTCTTTCTCCTCATTCAAAATTATACTCAGTTCCGAATATTTTATCCTTCGAGTTTGCCCTGGATATCTATAATAGATATCT